>CAMTXV010000174.1:0-3284 GCA_947085665.1 uncultured Sinobacteraceae bacterium
CGTTTCCGCAGCCAGCAGGGCGGCGCGGTTACTGGCGACCTGTGCTTCTGCTTGTGCCAGTTCGGCGCGGTAGGGTGCAGCGTCGATCTCGAACAGCTTCTCACCGGCCTCGACGCTATCGCCCTCCTGGAAAAATACCTTCATCAGGGTGCCGCTGACTTGCGGGCGGATGGCGACACTGTGGCTGCTGACGATCTGGCCGATGGCTGAAACCTGCACCGGCGCATCGCCCAGACGGGCGGTGACCATTTCGACGTTCACGGCGCGGGTGACGGGACCCTTGGGCTTCTCGGCGTTGGCTTGCTGCTGCCAGTAGAAGAATCCACCGCCGAGCGCTGCAAACAGCAGAAGACTGATCAGGGGTTTGGCGCGCACGATGATCCTTGCGAAAGAGATAGGGGGATTGAGGCAGTTGACCATGAACCCCTGCAGGGGTTCCAGCGCCGTTAAGGTAAAGAGCGCTTTACAGACGGCAGATGAACCGGAGGAGGGCTGGCATCTCGCGCCTCGCGTGAGACAATACCGCCGATTCGCGCCGGCCCTTCGCGTTTGCAAGCCGTGAACCCCGCCAGGCCCGGAAGGGAGCAACGGCAGCGGTGCAGTAAAGCGCCGAAGCCAGTCGGCGCGGATCACTTCTTTTGAGTTGTCTTGGCTACTGCGCTTGCGGCTGACGCACGTGGCCATGCTCACGGGCATCAAGCCCGCTCCGCGTGGCCCCGCGCGCCACCCGCAATGCTCGCTACGCCAATACAGCCCAAAAGGCTTTGCGCGTGCTTCGCGAAAATTCATGCGATTTCCTTCTCCCCCCGGGAGAAGGTGGCGCGCAGCGCCGGATGAGGGTCGCGGCCAGAGACAAGCAGCGCGCGAGCTACTCGATGCGCACCAGCGCCACACCGCCCGAACGAAACACCACGGTCTGCGGCCTGCCGGTATCGGTGGCGAGATCGCTCAGGCGATCCAGTCTCGTGAAGGCGAGTTCGCCAGTGACGGGCACGCGCTTGGGCGTGACGCTGCCGCGGTAGACGCTGAAGCTGGGCATGGTGATGCGATAGGCCACCACCGGCAGGCCCATCTCGCGGCTGATGCTGGCGGCCTGCTGCACCGGCACCTGCTGACCGGCGGCGAGCAGCGGCAGCACGCCACACCACACCGCCAGCGACACCGCGAGGCCAGCGCGAAGGGCAGCAGCAGCCGGTGTCAGGCCGGGGCGAATCAGCGCCAGCAGCAGAATCACGGCGGCTCCAATCACGGCCATCCAGTAGCTCGGGGTCACCGAAGCGATGATGGTTTCGACAATGCCGCGGTCGTACGCGCGCGACTCCGGCGGCAAAAACTGCGGCAGCAGGCTGGGCAGGGCGCAGAGCAGCGCAATGAAAAACGCCGCCGGCAGCAGCACCGGCCAGCGGCGCTGGAAGGCATGAGCCTGCAAGCCGAACAGCACGAACAGCGGTGTGCAGCCGTAGAGCAGGTAGTGCGGCAGCTGGGTTTTGCTGGTGGAGAAGAACACGAACATCACGCCAAACCACAGCAGCAGATACAGCGTGCGCGGCTCGGTCTTCCAGTGCCGGGCCTGCATCAGCGCGGGCTTAAGCCAGGCCATGAACGGCAGCACGATGAAGGGCAGTGCCACGGCGTAGTACCAGAGTTGCCCGCCATGGCTTTCCATGGTCCTGCTGAAGCGGCCCACGTTGTGGTCGAGCAGAAAGTGCGTAAAGAAATCGCCGCCATCGCGCAGCGTCAGTAACACCGCCCAGGGCAGGAATACCGCGAGCGTCACCAGCCAGCCCGGAAAGAAGAAGGCGGCGCGAGCCACCTCGCGCCAGCGGCCGGTGAGCGCCGCGAAGGGCAGCACCACCATCACCGGCAGTGCGACGGCCACCGGGCCCTTGGTGAGCAGGCCCAGGCCGATCCAGAGATAGACCCGCAGCAGCAGCAATTTGTCATTCCGAACGGAGTGAGGAATCTTCTCGCTGGCGGCGCGTTCCTCGTCGGGAAGATTCCTCGCTGATGCTCGGAATGACGGGTTCGGTTGTTGCTGAAACCAGCGCCATAAATCGAGCAGCGACAGCGCCAGGAAGAGGTTCAGCAGCGCATCGGCCGTTGCTGCATGGCCGATCAGCCCCGGCACCGGCGAGAGCGCGAGCGTGCCGGCTGCAAACAGCGCCTTCTCCTTGCTGCCGCTCGCCTCCAGCACGAAGCGATACACCACCCACATCCAGGCGCTAGCCGCCAGCATGGAGGGCAGCCGCAGCGCGAACTCACTCCAGCCGAAGACGCTGACCGAAGCCGCCTGCAACCAGTAGATGAGGATGGGCTTGTCGTAGCGCGGCGCGCCATCGAGGTAGGTCATCAAGAAATCGCCGCGCTCGAACATCTCGCGCGTGGCCGCCGTGAACGCCCCTTCGTCAAGATCGAACAGCGGCATCGCCCAGCTGTTGAGCCAGAAGCCGGCGAAGGCGAACAGCGCGAGCCACAGTGGTGTGGCGTCAATGCCACCGAGCAGACGCTGCAGCGGGCTCACGTACGGTCGCGGTGCGCGGGGCATTGCTAGACGCGCTGGGGTTCTTCGGCGAGCACGGCGGCGGGCAGTGTGCTTGTCGCTGCCCAACCCAGCGGCGAACCATCATCCGTGGCCTCGTCGATGAGTGCGACGCGCGGGCGGTCCTTGTAGAAAATACGCGCAAGCATTTCGGCCACGATGCCTGTGGTGATGAACTGCGCGGAGAACACCAGCAGCAGGATGGAAGCCATGAGCATCGGGCGATCACCGATGGGCTGGCCCAAGCCGAACTTCACGAACAGCAGCCAGCTCATCAGCGAGCCGCCAACAAAGCCCAGCGCCAGGCCAATGGAGCCGAAGAAGTGGCCGGGCCGTGCCTGAAAGCGCATGAAGAAGAACACCGTGAGCAGATCGAGAATGACGCGGAAGGTGCGCGAGATGCCGTACTTGCTGGTGCCGAACTACCGCGCGTAGTGCGCCACGGGCATTTCAGCAATGCGGTGCGGGCTGGTGACCATGGCCGCCCACACCGGAATGAAGCGGTGCATCTCGCCGTAGAGCCGCACCTGCTTGATGATGCGAGCGCGATAGACCTTGAGCGAGCAGCCGTAGTCCGTGAGATTCACGCCCGTGATCTTGGCGATGAGGCGGTTGGCGATCTTGCTCGGCAGCTTGCGGCTCACCAGCGCGTCTTGTCGGTTGATGCGCTTGCCCTGAATCAGGTCCAGGTCGCGCTTGAGCATTTCGTCCACCAGCTTGGGAATGTCGGCCGGGTCGTTCTGCA
>CAMTXV010000175.1:0-7035 GCA_947085665.1 uncultured Sinobacteraceae bacterium
CACCGCCATGGCGAGTGATTCCTGCGCCACCGCCAGCACCGCAGCGAGCACCGCCACCAGCACCATCACGGCCAGTGCCATGGGCAAGGGCAGCAACTGGTAGAGCTTGGCGGCGGCAAAGCTCACCAGATACAGCCCGGCAATACCGCCGCCCTGCAGCACCTGTGCATAGCCGGGCTTGGAGAGCCGCCAGCGCCAGCCGAGCACCAGCAGCGTCAGCGCCCCGGCACCGAGTGCGGCAAAGCGCAGCTCGATGGGAAACAGGCTGTGATCGGCGGCGTACTTGATGAGAAACACGGCGCCGAAGAACAGAATCACCACCCCAACCTTCGCCAGCGGGTTGCCGCCGCGCAGCCAGTCCCAGGCCTTGTCGATGAAGCCGGGCTGGGCCGGAACAGGCGGCGCCTCGGCGGCAGGCGGCTGCGGCTGCGGCTGCGGCTGCGGCTGCGGCTGCGCTTGGATGAAAGGCTCGGCGCGTTCGGCTGCAACGCTCGCCACCGCCGGCCCCCAGCCTGAAGTCTCTTCAGGTGTTGGAACGGCTGGTGGCTCCGGCGCGGCCTGAGGCGCCGGCTGGGCCGGCACCACGCCGTGCTGCAAGGCGTGCTCGGCAGCCAGCAGCCGCGCCTCGATGAGCGCGATGCGCTGGCGCTGGTTGAGGAGCACCGACCACAAGGCGCCCAGCAGGGCTGACAGCAGATAACCGAAAACACCGCCTGATTCGAGCCCACTGCCCAGTTCGAGCACCGCGAGCAGCGCCATGGCCAGCAGCGCCCAGCGCCAGGGGTGGCTTTCGGGGACTGCGACTTGGGGCGGTAGGGTGCTCACCCGGCGATTCTAGGCGCTGGCCTCAATGCCCCGCGGAGGCCACGATCTTCAGCGCCAGCTCCAGCGCCTGCTCGTAGTTGAGGCGCGGGTCCACGGTGGACTTGTAGGCGCGTTCCAGATCGGTGTCGGTGAGCTGCCGCGCCCCACCCGTGCACTCGGTAACGTCCTCGCCCGTCAGCTCCAGATGCACACCGCCCAGTCGCGAGCCGCACTCGCGGTGGATGCGGAACGAAGCCGAAAGCTCGCCCGCCACATCATCGAAGGCGCGGGTCTTCAGACCATTGCTGGCGGTTTGCGTGTTGCCGTGCATCGGGTCGGCCAACCACAGCACCGGGTGGCCGGACTTCTTCACTGCCTCGATCACGCCCGGCAGATGCGCGTCGATCTTGCCCACGCCCATGCGGTGGATGAGCACCAGCTTGCCCTCCTCCCGCTGCGGGTTGAGCGCCTCGCACAGCGCTAGCACCCAGTCGGCTCCCATCGTCGGGCCTACTTTCACACCCACCGGGTTGGCGATGCCACGGCAGTACTCCACATGCGCGCCATCGAGTGCGGCGGTGCGCAGACCAATCCAGGGGAAATGCGTGGAGAGATTGAACCAGCCGGGCTGGCGCGGCACCTGCCGGGTCTGTGCCTGCTCGGCCCACAGCAGCAGCGCCTCGTGCGAGGTGTAGAAGTCCACCCGCTGCAAGTCCGCGAGCGACTGTCCCGCCAGGGTTTCCATGAAGCGCAGCGAGTCGCCGATGGCGTCCACTGTCGCCTGGTACTGCGCGGCGAGCGGCGCGTGCTGCACCCAGTCGAGGTCCCAGTATTCCGGGTGGTGCAAATCCGCAAAGCCGCCGTCGATGAGGCCGCGCACGAAGTTGATGGTCATCGCCGAGCGCGAGTGCGCTTCGAGCAGCCGCTGGGGGTCGGGGATGCGCGCCTCGGGCGTGAAGGCCGGTGCATTGACCAAGTCACCGCGATAGCTGGGCAGCGTCACGCCATTTTTGGTCTCGGTATCGGTCGAGCGCGGCTTGGCGTACTGGCCGGCAAAGCGGCCCACACGGGTGACGCGCTTCTTCAGCCCATGCGTCAGCACCAGGCTCATTTGCAGCAGCACCTTCAGGCGATTGGTGATCAGCTCGGCGCGGCAGTCCGCAAAGCTTTCGGCGCAGTCGCCGCCCTGCAGCACGAAGCGCTCGCCGCGTGCGGCGGCAGCGAACTCACTCTTGAGGCGATTGACCTCCCAGCTGGTCACCAGCGGCGGCAGGCCCTTGAGCGTGGCGAGTGCAGCATCGAGTGCCGCAGCGTCGGGGTAGGTCGGTTGCTGCGCAGCGGTCTTCGCCTGCCAGCTGTCGGGGGTCCAGTTCATCAGGGCATCCATGAGGGGCGCGCAGTATACCGGCGGGCTTCGTACACTCCGACTTCGGAACATCAGCGCCGCTCCTGCGCTCCAAAGCGCGAGATGCCTGCCTGCGAGCAGCCTCGCCCCCGATCCACCGCCCTCACCAGGACGACCTCGACATGCCACGCAATCCCTACACCTTCTTCAAGGATTTTCTACAGCGCGAATCTTCCACCGGCCTGCTGCTGATGGCGGTGGCCGCGCTGGCACTGCTCATTGCCAATTCCCCCCTGGCCGAAACCTACTTCGCCGTGCAGCACCACAAGCTGGCCGGCATGAGCGTGCTGCACTGGATCAACGACGCCCTCATGGCGCTGTTCTTTCTGCTGGTGGGACTGGAGATCAAGCGCGAGATGCTGCAAGGGCAGCTCTCCTCCTGGGCCGAGCGCGCGCTGCCCGGCATTGCTGCACTCGGCGGCATGGTGGTGCCGGCACTGATCTACGTCGCCTTCAGCGACGGCGATGTGCAGGTGCTGCGCGGCTGGGCCATTCCCATGGCCACCGACATTGCCTTTGCACTCGGCGTGCTGGCCCTGCTGGGCTCACGCGTGCCGGTTTCACTCAAGGTGTTCCTCACCGCACTCGCCATCATCGATGACCTGGGTGCGGTCATCGTCATTGCGCTCTTCTATACCAACGAGCTTTCAGGCTCGTTCCTGGGGCTCGCCGCTCTCACGCTCGTCGTGCTCGCTGCGCTCAACCGCTTTGGCGTGCGCACCCTGCCGGTGTACTTGCTGCTGGGCGCACTGCTCTGGTGGTTTGTGCTCAAGTCCGGCATTCACGCCACCCTCGCTGGCGTGGCCCTGGCACTCACCATTCCGCTGCGCAGCACGGGCGATGAGCCTGAAGCCGCGCACTCCCCGCTCATCACCCTGGAACACGCGCTGCATCCCTGGATCGCCTTTCTCATCATCCCGCTGTTCGGGTTTGCCAATGCCGGCGTCTCCTTTGCCGGCATGAGCCTCTCCAGCCTTGCTGATCCCGTGCCGCTGGGCATTGCGCTGGGTCTGGTGGTGGGCAAGCAGGTGGGTGTTTTCGGGTTCTCGCTGCTCGCCATTCAATGCGGCCTCGCACGCCTGCCGCTGAAGGCCAGCTGGTTGCAGCTCTACGGTGTTTCCGCGCTCTGCGGCATCGGCTTCACCATGAGTCTGTTCATTGGCGCGCTGGCCTTTGCCTCGCTGCCGGCACTGGCGGATCAAACCAAGATTGGCGTGCTGCTGGGCTCGGTCATCTCGGCAGCGATTGGCGCGATGTTGCTGGTCATCGCCGCCCGGCGACAGCCCGCCGCCCAGTGATGTCTACCCAAGCTGCCGGATGACCCTGATGCGTACTACCTTGAAGCACTTCACCGTTGCGGTTGCCGCCCTCCTGAGTCTCTCTGCCTGTGGCGACAGCAGCAATCACCCTGGCAATCCAGCTCCTGGGGTCACGCCCAGCGCCTTGTGCGTGGCCTCGGCCTGCGGCAGCAAGACCGTGTTGCTCACCATTCCTGATGCCGAGAACCTGCTGTTCACGCCCGCAGGCCGGTTGTTCGTCAGCGGCGGCGTGAACGTATACGAAGTTCGCCAGAGTGCTGGCCGCTACACCGCCACGCCGCTGCTCGATGGCAGCTGCAATTTCACCGGGCTGGCGCTGCGCGGCACGGTGCTCTACGCCAACTGCTTCGATGGCCAGCTTTATGCCGCGCAACTCACCGCCACGCCGCAGCTGCAGCCCATTCACGACCTGGGCCTGGCTTCTCCCAATGGCCTCGCCACTGGCCCTGAAGGCGAACTGTATGTGGTGAACGGTCCGCTCGCCACCACGGCGCTCCCCGACCCCAAGATCGTGCGGCTGCGGTTTGATGCGAACGACCCTTTCGTGGTGACCGAGCAAGCCGACTGGCTGCCGCTAGGTCTGTTGCAGTCCCAGCCCAACGGCGTGCAGGTGCAAGGTCGTACGCTGTATTTCAGCGAGAGTGCTGCGCCGGTGTTTGGCCGCATCCAGACCGTCACCATCAACGCCGACGGCAGTCCCGGCACGCCGCAAGTCTTCGCCAGCTTCAACAGCCTGCCGGATGACTTCAGCCTGGCCGGCAACCAGCTGCTGGCTGCCGAGTTCAGCAGTGGCCGCATCAGCCTGTTTGGTGCCGATGGCAGCCTCGTCTCGCAGACCGATGCCAACAGCTTCAGCTTTCCCTCGCAGCTGCGGCTGGGGCAGCCGCCGCTGTTTGCCACGACGGATGTGCTGGTGACCGAGAAGGGCATTCTGGGTGACAACGATTCGGCGGTGGGCAATGTGCTGTCGGTGTTTCGGCGGAACTGAGATCACTTAAAACTTATTCAACGTTACCCACCGAAGAACTCGAATGCCTTCTTATCTCCGCGTCTGTCTTTCATTGCTGGTCGGCTCTTCACTGTGGTGCGCAAGTGATTCAACGATTGCCGCGCCGGTTGATGGCGGCCCGTATGCCAGCTTGAGTGAGGCCGCAAAGCAGCGCGTGCGCGATCGTTACGAGGATTTGGCGCCAGGCGATGAGCCGCCTTGGCCCCTAGAGGGGATGACAGCCCTCAACGACGCCTTGTTCAAGATCATTCCTGTGGTTCAGGCCGAAGGCACACTATTCGCTGCGGTTGAAATCAATGAACTCGGTGAGGCAACCAGCGTCAGCTTCCACAGCCTGCCCACCTCACGTACCGGTGTCACTGTGGCAGAGATGCAGCAGCTGTATGCACTGCCACTGATCAAGACACGCTACAAGCCGGCCCTCTGCAAGGGCACGCCCTGCGCCATGGCGTTGCCCATTACGCAAGAGATCACACTCAGCAAAGTGCCCGAGAAAGCCGGCCCGCGCATCGAACAGCGCCGCTGAGCACACAGCTTCAGTGCAGATACCCCGACAACTTCGCCTCGATATTGCGCGGGTTCTCGCCCTGGGCGATGGAGATGAGCCCTTCGATAACGAGGTTGCGCATCGCGGTCTGCCGGCCGATCACTGATTTGAGCTTGGCGGCAAAGGGCAGGAAGAACAGATTGGCGGCCGCGATGCCGTAGATGGTGGCGGTAAAGGCGGCGGCAATGCCGGCGCCAAGTTTTGAAGGGTCGGCGAGATTCTTCATCACGGCGATCAGCCCCAGCACCGCGCCGATGATGCCCAGCGTGGGGGCGTAGATGCCCATGCCCTCGTAGAACTTCGCACCCTGGGTATCGAAGTGCTCCTTGGTTTCCACATCCACTTCCAGCACGGTGCGGATGGTGTCGGGCTCGGCACCGTCTACCAGCAGTTGCAGACCTTTTTTCAGGAAGGCATCCGTCTCGGCCTCCACGCTGGCTTCCAGCGCCAGCAAGCCCTGCTTGCGCGACACATTGCTCCACTCCACGATCTTCTCGACGAGCTTGTGGCCGTCTTGCACGGGCGGTTTGAACAGCCACTTGAACATCTTCAGCGCGTGCTTCACCACCGGCGCCGGCGTTTGCACCAGGATGGCGGCCATGGTGCCGAGAATGACGATGACGAAGGCGGCGCCGCCGACCAGTGACTTCGCACCAGCGCCCTTCAGAATGGCGCCGCCCACGAGCGCGCCGACGGCAAGCAGCAGACCGATGATGGTCATCAAATCCATGGCGCTAGCCCTCCCGCTCGTGAGTGGCAATCAGACTGGGCACATCGACGATGAGCGCCACATGGCCATCGCCCGTGACGGTGGCGCCGGCAAAGCCCGCCAGGCCCTTCAATAGCGCCCCCAGCGGCTTGATGACGACCTCTTCGCGGCCGCGCACCTGTTTCACCACCAGGCCATAGCGGCCGTCGTTGACGCGCACCACCACAATGTGGCGCTCGCCGCGCAGGCAGTCGTCCTCTGGCAGCGCCGGGTCAATCCACCGCGCGAGATCAACAAGACGCAGGTTCTCGTCGCGCAGCAGCAGCACCGGCTTGCGGTTGAGCCAGCGCACCGCCGTTGGGTCCAGTGCCGTCACCTCGATCACGCTGGGCAGCGGGATGGCATAGCTGCGGTTGGCGACCGCGACCATGAGAGTGGGGAGAATGGCGAGCGTCAGCGGCACCCGCAGCTTGAAGCAGGTGCCCTGCCCCAGTTTTGATTCCAGCTGCACGGTGCCATTGAGTGCCTGGATGCTGCTTTTCACCACGTCCATGCCGACGCCACGGCCACTCAAGTCAGACACCTGATCCTTGGTGGAGAAGCCGGGCATGAAGATGAGTTCTAGCGCAGCCTGGGCATCGAGCCGGCCAGCATCGGCAGCGGTCATGAGGCCTTTCTCCACCACCTTGCGGCGCAGGCGGTCGGCATCAATGCCGGCGCCGTCGTCGCGGATGATGATGAGGATGTGCTCACCCTCCTGCTGGGCGGTGAGGCGCAGCGTGCCGCTGCGCGGCTTGCCGGCAGCCGCACGCACATCGGGCATTTCGATGCCGTGGTCGCAGCTGTTGCGCACCATGTGCATCAGGGGGTCGGCCAGGGCCTCCACCAGATTCTTGTCGAGGTCGGTGTCTTCGCCTTCGAGCACCATGTTGATGTCCTTGCCCAGCTGTCGCGCCAGATCGCGCACCAGCTTGGGAAAGCGGGAGAACACCTTCTTGATCGGCTGCATGCGCAGCGCCAGCACCGAGCCCTGCAGGCGGCTGGTAATGGCATCGAGCTCGCTCGTGGCCTTATCAGCGTCGGTGGCGCCCTGGGAATTCCCGCGCAGGGTCTTCAAGCGGTTGCGCACCAGCACTAGCTCGCCCACCAGATTCATCATCGCGTCGAGCTTCACGGTGTCGATGCGCACGCTGGTTTCGGCCGCGTGGTCGCTGGCGCGGCGCTGTGGCGGCTCCGCAGCCA
>CAMTXV010000176.1:0-10411 GCA_947085665.1 uncultured Sinobacteraceae bacterium
CCCGTGGTGCGCGGCTATCGCAACAACACCGGGCCGGTTGCCCGGGTGCGCCATTTTGAAGAGGGCTCCGCCAAGGTCTTCAAATACGCCGAGCGCCAGGTGCTGAAGGGGCTGCTCACGCCGACCCTGCTCATTGAATACGGCGGCGACCCTGCCAACCTCGAAAAGCTGCAGGGCTACGCCGAGCTGGTGGCCACCGCTCGCCAGAATGGGGTGGAAGTGTTCATCGCCATGATGAGCATGGTGGCGGGCATCCACGTGGGCGAGGGCGCGCTGGGTGTTGCCTTTGCCGCTGAAGAGCACGAGATCGACCTCTAGGTCGATCCCTAGCTCCAGTTCGAACCGCTACCGCACTCAGGGCTGGCTCAGTAGCACCCGGTCGCCACTGGCGACGCCCAGCGCCTGTGCGGTGGCGGCATCCAGCATCACCTGTTCGCCTTCGATGCCTGCGGCGGTGGTGACGCAGCGAAAACCCTGCAGTTCAGCATTCGCCACCAGGTAGGCAGTGCCGTCTTGCGGTGTGCCGACCTGCACGGTGAGCGCACGGCTGCGCCGGATGCTGCGAATCTCTTCCCGGGGGGCTTCTACCGTGGGGCCGCCATCGAAGATGTCGATATAGCCCTGGTAGCGGAAACCCTCCTGCTGCAAAAGATGCAGGGCGGGTACCGTCTGCGGATGCACCTTGCCCATCACGTCCTGCGCCTTCTGCGGCAGCAGCACGGTGTAGATGGGGTGCGGCGGCATCAGTTCGGCGATGAAAGCCTTGTTGCCCATGCCGACGATATGCTCGGCCTCGGTGTAGTCCACCGACATGAAGTGGCGCCCCAGCCCTTCCCAGAACGGTGAGTGGCCCTGTTCGTCGGAGTCGCCGCGCATCTCGGCAATCACCTTGTCGGCAAAGCGTTCCGGGAAGTTGGCCATGAACAGGAAGCGGCATTTGCTCAAGAGCTTGCCCGCGCCCGCGCCGCGAAAGTGCGGCTGCATGAACAGCGAGCAGAGCACGCTGGTGCCGGTGTAGTCGTTGCTGAGATACAGCGTGGGCACGCGGTTGTAGATGCCGAGTTCACGACTCGCATGCACCGTGAGGCCCACGCGGTAGTTGTAGAAGGCCTCATCAAGCCCGCAGGCGGCTTCAATGGCGCAGCAGGCGCCCACCTCGCCGGTATCGGTTTCCTCCATCACGAACAGATAGCGCTCGTGCCCGGCAACGGTCACGTCCTTGGCGAAGGACTGGATCGACAGCTCGATCTTCTCGCGCAGAAAGCCCTCATCAGTGGGCAGCGAGGTAAAGCCTGCCCCTGCACTTTCGGCCAGATGGACGAGGGCAGGGAGGTCGGCGAGCGTGATGGGACGGATGATTTTCATGTTCTTCTTCTTAGTAGACGCGCGCGCCATTGGGGACCGCGCGCTCAACGCCGAGCAGCACCAGTCCACCGTCGCCATCGACGGCGAGCGTCAGGCATTCGCTGGTGACATCGGCCACTTGGCGCGGTGCGAAATTGACGACAGCCAGCACCTGCCGGCCGATGAGTTGCTGCGGGGTGTAAAGCGCCGTTATCTGCGCGCTGCTGGTTTTCAGGCCGAGCGGGCCGAAGTCTAGCGTTAGCACATAGGCCGGTTTGCGGGCCTTGGCATTGGGCACGCAGGCTGTGACCGTGCCCACGCGCAGGTCGCAGCCGAAGAACTGCTCGACCGGAATGCTGGGCTGGGGTGCTGGGTCAAGCATGGATGGGGCCTGCAGCCAGCTCGCGGCGCAGGCGCTCCGGCAGCGGGGCTTTCTTCCAGTGAATAGGGTCCACGTGGACGTAGATGGTTTCGCTGCGGGCGCGCAGGGCAGCCTCGCCCTGCTTGCGGAACTCGGTGCGCACCGTGAACGAGCTGTTGCCGAGCGCCACGGTGGTCACGGTCAGTTCCAGCACCTCGTCATTGCGGCTGGGTGCGAACCACTCGGTGGTCTGCTTCACCAGCTGAATTTCGGGCAAGGCCGTGTCTTGGTCGGTGCCGTAGCCCAGTGCCCGCGCGAATTCGGTGAAGGCCACGTCCACATACTCGCCATAGCGGGCGTTGAAGACCACCTGCTGGCCGTCGCATTCGCCGTAGCGCACGCGCAGCAGATGCCGATAGGGGCGTGGGCTCAGTTCCATTGCAGCTCACCACTAGCGAGTCGCTGCAGTAGCAGCGCCGAGAGCTTCGCCCGCTCGCTGATCGACGACACCCGCATCCACTCCTGATCGCTGTGGATGCGATCACCGACCACGCCCATGTTGTCGAGATTGGCGAGGCCCTGCGCGGCCAGGTTGTTGCCATCGCAGCAGCCGCCGGTGGGTTTGAAGTGCAGTCCCAGACCCAGCTGTTGGCCGCAGTCGCCGACGTAGTCCATCAGCCGCTGGATTTCGGCATTCACCACTTTCGGCGGGCGGGTGAAGCCACCCGAAAGTTCGCAGTGCAGTCCATCACGGCTGTTCAAGCGGTTCATCAGCAAGTCCAGTTCGTCATGCATCCAGCACTCGTCGCTGGCCTGCGTGGTGCGCACGTTGAACTTGAACACAGCAAGGTCTGGCACGACGTTGAGCGCGCCGCCGCCTTTCACATAACCGGGGTTGATGGTCACGCCTTCGCGCCTGCCATTGAGGGCATTGAGGTCGCTGATGAACTCGGCACAGGCGGCAATGGCATTGCGGCCCTTGTCGAAGTCGCGGCCCGCATGCGCCGCACGCCCATGCACCACCACATTGAAATTGCCGCTGCCCTTGCGGGCGGAGGCGAGCGAGCCATCGGGCAGGGCGGGTTCGTAGATCAGGCCCAGGTGATGCGACTGCGCGGCTTCTTTAAGTAAAGGTGCGGACGACACCGAGCCGATCTCCTCATCCGGGTTCATCAGCACCGTCCAGCCGATCTGTTCTTTCCAGGGTGAGCGTTCGAGCGCCATGAGGGCCTGGAACAGCACCAGCAGACCGCCCTTCAAGTCCGCCACGCCAGGGCCATTCAAGGTGTCTGCGTCGATGGCGCGCGCGATTTGAAAGGCATGGTCGGCGGCGAAGACTGTGTCGAGATGGCCGCAGAAGAACACCTGCAAGGGGGCTGTCGGCCTGAGCCGCAGGCGCAAGGCCTTGCCGACGGGCCGCGTGATGGCGATGCCCGCATCGTTGACGCTGCGGTGCGGGTCGAGTTCCAGCAGCTCCGAACTCGCTTGCAAGGGCGCGAACACGTCCCGCATCGCCTCGGCCATCGCCGTCACCCCGGCGGCGTTGAAGCTGCCGCTGTTAATCGCGGCGAGGCGCATCAGCGTCTCGCGCATCTGCGGCAGGGCGGCGTCGATGGGGGCGAGATAGGGGCTGTAGTCCGTCATGGCGCGATTTTAGTGGAATGCTTGTTGCGAGCCTCACGCGGTTGCCATCGCTACACTCCTGCCATGAACCAAAGCGCCCCTCTCATACATCGTCATTCCGGCCATCGGGCACCCATGAAAATGTTTCTATTTTCATGGGTGCCCGATGGCCGGAATCCAGGTATCCGTTCTTGGTTGAAGGGTGTGGCGCTTCGCGCTGCCTGGATTCCGGCCTCCGCCGGAATGACAGCTTTACTGCTGGCCTTGCTCGCAACCCCAGCCAGCGCAGCTGACCAAGCCCTGTGGGAAAAATCCACCCTCAACCAGATCATGAAACGCGGCGAACTGCGCGTGGGGCTGGAGGCCGGCTACATGCCGTTCGAGATGCTCGACAAGAACGGCAACATCATCGGCTTCGATGTGGACCTCGCCAAGAAGATGGCGAGCGTGCTCAAGGTGAAGGTCGTGCTGGTCAACACCCAGTGGGACGGCATTATCCCCGCACTGCTCACCAACAAGTTCGACCTCATCATGGGCGGCATGACCATCACGCCGGAGCGTAACGCCCAGGTCAATTTCACCCAGCCCTACATCACCGTGGGCCAGTCGGCGCTGCTGCAAGCCAAGCACCGGGGCAAGATCACCGACGCGCGCCAGCTCGATGACCCGAAGATTGTCATTGCCACCAAGCTCGGCACCTCTGGCGACATCACCGCCACGCGCATGATGCGGCGCGCGACCATCCGCCGGTTTGAAACCGAATCGGATGCCGCCCTCGAAGTGAAGAACGGCCGTGCCGATGCCTTCGTCTACGACTTTCCCTTTCTCGCCATCTACGCCGCCCAGCACCCGGAAACCGTCGGCCTGCTACCGCAGCCCTTCACCAAAGAGGCGCTCGGCTGGGCCATCCGCAAGGGCGACCCGGACTTCGAGAACTGGCTCAACAACTTCCTGCTGTCGATCCGGAACGACGGCACCTATGACGTGCTCTACCAGCGCTGGTTCGAGGGCACGGCCTGGTTGAAGAACGTGCAATGAGGCCGGCGAATGGCTGGTGGCGGCTGCTGAGTGTCGCCATCGTTCTGCTGATTGGCGCGGGGCTCTACTGGGCCACGCTCAAGGTCAATTACCAGTGGCGCTGGGAGCGCGTGCCGCAATACCTGCTCATCACTGGCGGCGCCGATGTGGTGGCCCCCTTCGATGGCACGGTGGCGGTCAGTGGTAAGCAGATCCTCATCACGCCACTGCTCGGCGGCGATGCCCAGCCCATCCCCGAAGTGGATGTGGTGCAGGTCTCCGATGGCGAGATCGTGTTCGCCGGCAATACCGTCGGCAAGAAGGCGGGCGTCACGCCGGGGCCGCTGCTGCTGGGCCTGTGGGTGACGCTGCAAATCTCGGCCTGGTCGCTGGTGTTCGCACTGCTGCTGGGGCTCGTTGCAGGGCTGGGCCGGGTGGCCCACAACCCAGCGGCGCGGGATCTCGCCGCCGTCTACGTCGAGCTGATCCGGGGCACGCCGCTCTTGGTGCAGATGTTCATCGTCTACTTCTTTCTCGGCACCGTGCTCAATCTCTCCGGCTTCGTCGCTGGCGTCACGGCGCTGTCGGTGTTCACGGGCGCGTATGTGGCCGAGATCATCCGCGCCGGCATCGAGTCGGTGCCCAAGGGCCAGATGGAGGCCGCGCGCTCGCTGGGCCTGAGCCACTGGCAGGCCATGCGCCACATCGTGCTGCCGCAGGCCCTGCGCCGCTCGCTGCCGCCACTGGCGGGGCAGAGCATCAACCTCATCAAGGACAGCTCGCTGGTCTCGATCATGGCGCTCACCGATCTCACCAAGGCCGGCCGCGAGGTGGTGAGCAGCACCTTCAGCCCCTTCGAGGTTTGGTTTACGGTGGCGTTGATGTATCTCGTCCTCACTGGCGCTTTGTCGGTGTTTGTGCGTCGGCTTGAAAAGAAGATGGCCCATGACTAGCGCGCCGCTGTTCTCCCTCTCCCTCCGGGAGAGGGTTGGGGTGAGGGACTGCCCTCAGCTCAAAGGCCTGCACTCAATGTCGAGCACAGTCCCTCATCCGTCACTTCGTGACACCTTCTCCCGGAGGGAGAAGGGAAAACAGCAGAGCGCCGCATGAGCAAAGAACCCACCACCGAAGTGCTCATCGACGCCCGCAACGTCAGCAAGCGCTACCCCAATGGCACGCAGGCACTCACCAGCGTCTCGCTGCAAGTGCGACGCGGTGAGGTGGTCTGCATCGTCGGCCCCTCAGGCTCCGGCAAGTCCACGCTGCTGCGCACCATCAACGCGATGGAGAGCATCACCAGCGGCGAGGTGATGATGGACGGCTTGAGCGTCCACCACCCCAAGACCAACTTAAACGAAGTGCGTACCCACGCCGGCATGGTGTTCCAGCAGTTCAATCTCTTCCCGCACAAAACCGCGCTGGAGAACGTGATGCTGGCCCCCATGCAGGTGCTCAAGATGCCGGCTGAAGAGGCCCGCCAGCGCGCCGAAAAGCTGCTGGCGAAAGTGGGTCTGGCTGAGAAAGCGCAGAGCCGCCCCAGCCAACTCAGCGGCGGACAGCAGCAGCGCGTCGCCATCGCCCGCGCGCTCGCCATGCAGCCGCGCGTGATGCTGTTCGACGAACCCACCAGCGCCCTCGACCCAGAGAAAGTCGGCGAAGTGCTGGAGGTGATGAAGCAGCTGGCGCTGGCAGGCATGACCATGGTCGTCGTCACCCACGAGATGGGCTTTGCCCGTGCGGTGGCCAACCGCGTGGTGTTCATGGATGGCGGAGAGCTGATGTATCAGGACGCGCCGGAAGCCTTCTTCAGCAATGCGCAGCATGAGCGGCTGCGGAGTTTTTTGGGGCAGGTGTTGCAGTGAGCGTTTATTGAGATCGAATATATGGCTATGGAATTTTGTAGGGATTGCGGCAAACAAATATCTTCGCAAGCTGCAACTTGTGTTAATTGCGGCGCGCCGCAAAATAATAAACAGATATTGCGGGGTAAGAATCAGGGAACTGCTGCACTGCTTGCCTTTTTCCTAGGTTGGCTTGGTGGCCACAAGTTTTATTTAGAGAAATATTTTGTGGGTATTTTGTATTTGTTTATTACAGTAGTAAATATGGCCACTCTGTTGATTTATGAAATTGATATTTACATAAGTTGGTTTATCACAGTATTAGTTTTTATTGATTTGGCTGTGATCGCCTACACAAGTCCAGAAGGATGGGCTAGAAAATATAATAACGGTGTAAGACAAGCACGCGTTCACGGCTTTATCAAAATTCTTGCTTGGTCTCCTGCTATAGCTGCATTTTTCGGGTTTTTATTGGCAATAATTCTTCCGACGATTAAGCAATACCAGTCGAAATCGCAGCTAATTGAGAATCGCAGCATAGATAATGGTCAAGACCGACCTGAAGCGAAATCTCCCGTTTCTTCGCGACAAGTTTCAATAAGAGGTAATTTATGGTGCAGGCCAGAGGCCTGTTGGTTTAACTCGGAAAATGAAAGCATAAGATTTAACTCAAACTTAAGCGAAAGCGACGCCGAGCAGGTTCACAATGTGTGTGGCGTGGAGCTGTGCGAGATAAAAGCAGTTTTTAATGATGATAGTGAAGAGCCAACAATAACGGTTTTATCAGTAAGAAAAATCCCATAGAACCGTAGTGACGTAGCCCGGATTCAATCCGGGGCTTCTTCTCGCTGATCGCGCGATCCCGGATTTCATCCGGGCTACATCGCAAACACCGCGCACGTGGCTTGCAGGGTGGGGTGCATGAACGTCGCCGCCCTGCCCATCACCGCCCAGCTGCACTCCTGGCTCAATGCCTGGCGCTGGGCCACTGACCGCCGGGCGCGCCAGCAGCCCAAGCCCTACCGCGAGACGCCCGCCGGGCAGCTGATCAGCCTGCCGCTGCCGGTTTCCCGACGCCTCTCGCAGCTGCGCTCGCACTATCGCGTCGCGTTTGAGCAACAGCTCAACGCCGACAACGCGCTGGAAAACTACGTCTACCTCGACGTGCTGCACCGCCTGCGGGAGAAGAGTCCGCGCTGGCCGGTTGGGCAAGGGCGGGTGCTGGATGTGGGCTGCAAGAACTTCTACTACGCCGCCGCACTCGCCGCCGCCTTCAAGCCCGCACAGCTCACCGGGCTGGAGCTGGAAGGCCATCGCCGCTATCGCGACGGCCACCGGCGCAGCGACTACGCGGCCTTCTACACCGGGCAGATTGCGGGCGCGCGCTATTGCGTGGGCGATGTCTGCGACTGGCGCGAGCAGGCTGATCTCGTCAGCTGCTGGTATCCCTTCGTATTCGCCGAGGTAGCACTGGCCTGGGGGCTGCCGCTCTCGGCCTTCGCGCCGCAGCGGTTCTTCCCGGCGCTGGCGAGTGCCATCGCACCCGGCGGGCTGCTGCTGGTGGTGAATCAGGGGCTTGCGGAGTGGCAGCAGACTGCGCGCTGGCTGGGCGAGCAGCGCCTGCATTGCGTGATGCGCGTGGTGGTGGCGGCACCACTGCTGCCGCGACCTGCGCCGCCGGTGGCGTCGCTGTGGCAGGCATGAACTGTGGCTGGATCGGCGTAGGGTGGGCAAACAGCTTCATCGTTTGCCCACGCGGGCTGAAAGCACCGCTGCGTGACTGCTAACCGCGTGGGCACGCTTCGCTTTGCCCACCCTACCGATGTTTCAAGCCAGCGCTTCGCTCGCTTCCATCCACTGCTCTTCTGCGGCTGAAAGCTCTGCACGCGCCGCAGCCTGCCGCTGTTGCAGGCGCGTGGCGTCCTTGTGCCGAGCCGCTTCGTAGAGCGCGGGGTCGGCCAGCTCGGCTTCGAGTGACTTCAATTCCTTGCTGAGCTTCTCGATCTGCTTGTCGAGCTTCTTCACCGTTTCGCGCAGCGCCTTGGTCGCCTCGGCATCGAGCATGGGTTTGGCTGGCGCAGCAGCCACCTTGGGTGCTGCGGCATCGCTGCGCTGCGCGGCGCGGCGGGTTTCGCGCAGCCACTTGGCGTAGTCGTCGAGGTTGCCATCGTAGGGCTCGCAGACGCCATCGCTCACGCGCCAGAGCGTGTCGCAGCAGCTCTCCACCATGTGGCGGTCGTGGCTGATGAGCACCACCGCGCCGGGGTAGTCCTGCAAGGCGTTTTCCACCGCTTGGCGCATCTCCAGATCGAGATGGTTGGTGGGTTCGTCGAGCAGCAAGAGGTTCGGGCGCTGGTAGGCGACGATGGCGAGGGCGAGGCGTGCTTTCTCGCCACCGGAGAAGGGGGCGATCGGCTCGTTCTGCCGGTCGCCCTTGAACACGAAGCTGCCGAGGTAATCGCGCACCGATTGATCCGGTGCCTTCATGTCCAGCCGCTTGATGTGCATGAAGGCGCTGGCCGCCGGGTCCAGCGTTTCGAGCTGGTGCTGGGCGTAGTAGCCGACTTTCAAATACGGGTCGCGGGTGATCTCGCCGCCCATCCACTCCAGCTCGCCGGCGAGCGTCTTGATGAGCGTGGACTTGCCCGCGCCATTGGCACCGAGCACCGCCACGCGGTCGCCTGGGGCGAGGATGATGCGCACGTTTTTCAGCTGCGGCTTGCCGGGGTAGCCGGCGTTGCCGCCCATGACGCGCAGCAGCGGCGAGTTGGCGCGCTCGGGCTTGCGAAACTCGAAGTCGAACTCGCTCTCGGCCAGCACGGGGGCGACCAGCTCCATGCGTTCCAGTGCCTTCATGCGGCTCTGCGCCTGGCGGGCCTTGCTGGCGTGGGTTTTGAAGCGATTGACGAAGCTCTGCAGGTGAGCAATGCGCAGCTGCTGCTTGCCATGCGCCTGCGCTTGCAGCGTGAGCCGCTCGGCGCGTTGCAACTCGAAGGCCGAGTAGTTGCCGGCGTAGAGCGTGGCGGCACTCCGCTCCAGGTGCAGGGTGTGCGTGGTCACCGCATCGAGAAAATCACGGTCATGCGAAATCAGCAGCAGCGTGCCTTTGAAGGTACTGAGTTCTTCCTGCAACCAGAGCGCGGCGTCGAGATCGAGGTGGTTGGTGGGTTCGTCGAGCAGCAAGAGGTCGCTGCGTTTCAGCAGCGCGCGCGCGAGGTTCAAGCGCATGCGCCAGCTGCCGGAGAAGGCGGCGACGGGTTTTTCCTGCTCGCTGGGGGCAAAGCCCAGGCCATGCAGCAATTGTGCGGCGCGCGACTTGGCGGCATAGCCGTCGATCATCGCCATGCGGTCGTGCAGCTTGGTCAAGAGGTCAATGTCGGCATCGGTGGGGTGCATCTCCAGCCGCTCTTCCACGGACTTCAATTTCGCTTCCAGCGAGCGCAGTTCCTCGTCGCCATCCAGCGCGTACTCGATGGCGGCCTGGGGCAGGGCGGGGGTGTCCTGGCTGACGTTGGCGACCACCAGATTTCTGGGCAGGTCGATGCTGCCGCCATCGGGCGCCAGCTCCCGCCGAATGGCTGCAAACAGGGTGGACTTGCCCACACCGTTCTTGCCGATCACCCCCACGCGCTGGTTGGCGTGGATGACGACAGAGACGTTTTCGAGCAGCGTCTTGACGTTGCGACGCAGCGTGAGGTTTTGAAGAGCGAGCATGTGAAGCGACCGGCGGCAGGGGCGCGATTCTACGCGCTGCCTGCTTGTGCTTGTCGTGACAGCGAGTCCATCACCTCATTCGTCATTCCGGCGAAAGCCGGAATCCAGTACCCGATACATCGCCAATCTCTGAGGGACTGGATACCGGCTTTCGCCGGTATGACGTTATTTGAGGGCCTTCTTCGCCCCCAGCCGTTGCGCGATCTGCGTGTAGATGGCGGGGTGGTTGAGCAGCTGCATGTGGTGGGCGCTGTAGAGCACGGCGGTGTCGGCGTCTGCCAGCTCGCGCGCGGTGCTGCTGGGCAGCTTCACCAGGCCATCGCCAATGGCCTTGCCGAGCCAGTGGTGCTCATCCACGCCGATGCTGCTGCCGATGAAGTGGTACTTCACCGTTTCAAGACGCGGGATCGGCGTGCGGGCGTCGGCATTGAGCGCATCGGCCGGGCGGCCCTTCCAGTCTTCGTCCGAGACAAAACCGTGGCGCAGGTCGCGGATGCCGTGGCTGCGCACG
>CAMTXV010000177.1:0-5289 GCA_947085665.1 uncultured Sinobacteraceae bacterium
CGCCATCTCCAGGCACTTGTTGGAGTAGCCCCACTCGTTGTCGTACCAGCTCACCAGCTTCACGAAGGTGCCATCGAGCGCGATGCTGGCATCGGCGTCGAAGATGGAGGTGCGGGCGTCACCCACGAAGTCCGTCGCCACCACCTTGTCTTCGGTGTAGCCGAGGATGCCCTTGAGGGCGCCTTCGCTCTGCGCCTTCAGCTCGGCCTTGATCTCCTCGAAGCTGGCGGGCTTTTCCAGCTCGGCGGTGAGGTCAACCACCGAGACGTCGGAGGTCGGCACGCGGAAGCTCATGCCGGTGAGCTTCTTGTTGAGCGAGGGGATCACCACGCCAACGGCCTTCGCAGCGCCGGTGGAGGAGGGGATGATGTTTTCGAGAATGCCACGGCCGCCGCGCAAGTCCTTGCTGCTGGGGCCGTCGACGGTTTTCTGCGTGGCGGTGGCGGCATGCACGGTGGTCATCAGGCCACGCTTGATGCCCCACTTGTCGTGGATGACCTTGGCGAGCGGTGCCAGGCAGTTGGTGGTGCAGCTGGCGTTGCTGACTATTGCTTCGCCGGCATAGGTCTTGTGGTTCACACCGTAGACGAACATCGGGGTGTCGTCTTTCGAGGGCGCCGACAGCAGCACCTTCTTCGCACCGGCATCGAGATGCTTCTGCGCGGTGGCCTTGTCGAGGAACAAGCCGGTGGATTCGATCACGACATCGGCGCCGACATCAGCCCACTTCAGGTTGGCCGGGTCACGTTCCTGCGTCAGGCGAATCTTCTTGCCGTTGACGAACAGAGCGCCGGCTTCAACCTTGATGTCACCCTTGAAGCGGCCATGCACAGAGTCGTACTGCAGCATGTAAGCGAGGTAGTCAGGCTCGAGCAGGTCGTTGATGGCCACGATCTCGATGTCGTCACCGAAGTTCTGCACGGCGGCGCGCAGCACGTTGCGACCGATGCGGCCGAAGCCGTTGATACCCACTTTGACAGTCATGAAAACTCCCAGGGAGAGGTTGGAAAAAGCTGCTGCGGTCCCGACGGCTGCCTCGCGAAACCAGAGGATGCGCGAAGCGGCCTGAGGCCGCGGGGCGCATATTGTAGCGGCTCAGCCCGGGGACTCCGCGCCAATAAAAAAGCCCGACCTCTCGGTCGGGCTCGTGATCTTCTGCAGCATGCCGGGCCTGAAGTTCTTGCGTCCTTCAGGCCCAGGCAATCACTCTTCCTCGAGCGTGAAGCTCACCGGCAACACCACCGCAAAGAACGGGGTGCCTGGAGCTTCGCCAGCTGCGACCGGCGGGAACCGGCCCGTGCGCTTCACCGCAGCGAGACATTCGGCGTCGAGATCGCGCGAACCGGTCCTGCGCACCAGCTCGGAGCTGCTGATGGTGCCCGCACGATCAAACGTGATGCGGACCTGGCACTCGCCTTCATCTCCGTTTTCAACGGCGCGCGGCGGATACACCACGCTTCTCGCCAGCGCACCCTGAATGCGACGGAAGTAGTCGGCACTCACCGAGGTGGCCACTGCCGGTGCTGGCGGCGCCGGGGGAGCAGGCGGTGCAGGCGGCGGCGTTGCAGCCACTACCGGTTCGTCGGCTTCCGCAGGTGCATCAACAGCGATATCCGGCTGCGGAGGCGGCGGTGTCGCGGAGGGCTGCGGAGGCGGCGGCACCTTCGGCGGGGGCGGCGGGGGCGGCAGCTTCGGCGGCGGCGGGGGCGGCGGCGGGGGTGGCGGCGGGGGCAACTGAATGGCCACCGGAATTTTCTTCGGCGCGTTATCGATCAGCTTTTGCGGATCGAACTTGACGAAGATCATCAGCAGCGCAAGCACCAGAAACAGGATGAATGTGGCGATAGCGCCCCAGATCACCACGATTCTGCTGACCAGTGGCCGGCGGTGGGCCGCAATCCGCTTGCGCGGCTGCGGTTGAGTGGTCGTGGTCATTATTGCGGCGCCTCCGACATCAGCGAGACGCGATAAAACCCGGATTCACTCAGCTTCTTGATGATCTCGTAGACCTTGCCGTACTGCGTCGCACCATCGGCACGCACATAGACCACGGGGAAGCGGTCCTTGCCTGCGAATTGCTTGTAGCGCACGAAGGTTTCAGCCAGCTTGGCGCCCAACTCGTTCTCGTTGAAGGTCGAGGTACGGTTGTTCTCTTCGAGGTAATACAAGCCCTGCAGATCAACGGACAGCACCAGTGGATCAACCGGCTTGCCCATTTCATCCAGCCCTGCCTTGGGCAATTTCACAGGCACCACAGACAGCGCCAGCGGCGCTGTGACGATGAAGATGATGAGCAGCACCAGCATGACGTCGACCAACGGTGTCACGTTGATCTCAGACATCACCGAGCCTTCGTCATCATCCCCATCGGATTTGACGTTCATACCCATAACGGGTCTCCCAGAAAGCAAACATGAAGGGGACTAGCGAGACGCACGAGGCGTCTGATTAGCCCGCCTTGCGCTTGGCGAGGCGACCGGAGAACACGCCGATGGCGGTGTTGATGCGGCCGTTGTAGCGGGAGAGATCCGTGGTGAACTTGTTGTAGGCCAGAATGGCCGGGATGGCGGCGGCCAGGCCGATGCCGGTGGCCAGCAGCGCTTCGGCGATACCCGGAGCCACTGTGGACAGCGAGGTGTCCTTCATCGCGCCGATCTGCGTGAAGGTGTTCATGATGCCCACCACGGTGCCGAACAGACCAATAAACGGCGAGGAAGAACCCACCGACGCCAGCGACGGCAGCATGAACTGCATGCGGCGTGACTCTACCGACAGTTCCTGGCGCATGGAGGTGGCGATGCGGTCACGCACTTCGTGCAGACCTTCATGCTCATGCTCACCAGAGCCTTCGCGCCACTCTTCGACGCCGGTCTGGAAGATCTCGGCCACCGGGTGATTCTTGGCATCCTTGTAGTTGATCATGGCTTCGAGATTGTTCTCGGCCATCACGTCTTCCAGGCGATTGAGCGCGGCCTTGGAGCGGGAGTAGTCGAACCACTTGATGAAGGTGACGAGCCAGCTCCACACCCCCATCACCAGCAGCAGGGCCATGATGGCTTTAACGATGGGTGTCGACTGCATGAACAGATGCGTCATCGACATGTTGGTGATTTCAGCGGCGGCGTTCGGATCCACGGGCAACTCCGATAAATGATTTGATGAATACAACTAAAAAGGGCAGGCCTGGCGGCCACCGCCCTGCGTTCATGACTCTAGATACAGCGATGCTACAGAAGATGCGGGTGCGGGGTAAACGCGGCAGCGCCGTAACGGTGGACAGCGGTCAAGCAACGGCTATGCCAGCAAGGCCTTCACACGGCTGGTGACGTGCTCAACCGTGAGCCCAAAGTGCTGCATGAGCGCGGCATAGGGAGCTGATTCGCCGAAGGTGTCGACGCCGATGACGTCGTCGGCCATGCCGCGCCACACCGCCGTGACACCAGCCTCCACCGCCAGACGCTTGAGGCCTGCCGGCAGTACGGCCGCGCGATAGGCGGCCTCCTGCTGCTGAAACCGCTCGACGCAGGGCAGCGAAACCACGCGCACTGCGATGCCTTCCTCAGCCAGTTTCTGGGCAGCCTTCACCACCAGCTCCACTTCAGAACCGGTGGCGAGAATCACCGCCTGGGCCGCAGTGGCGGGCTCCCACAGCACGTAGCCACCACGCACTGCCTGCTCGGCGTGAGTAGACGAATGCGCCTGCGGCGCAAGGTTCTGGCGGGTCAGCACCAGCAGGCTCGGACCATCCTTGCGCTCGATGGCGGCCTTCCAGGCCACGGCGGTTTCAAAGGCATCGGCCGGACGCCAGAGCTGCACATTGGGAATCAGACGCAGCGAGGCGATGTGCTCCACCGGCTGGTGGGTGGGGCCGTCTTCGCCGAGGGCGATGGAGTCATGCGTATAGACGTACACCGTCGGCAGCTTCATGAGCGCCGACAGGCGCAGCGCGTTGCGGGCGTAGTCGGAGAACACCAGGAAGGTGCCGCCGAAGGGGCGCAGGCCGCCGTGCAGGGTGATGCCGTTCATGGCGGCCGACATACCGAACTCGCGCACGCCCCAGTTCACGTAGTTGCCGGCCAGCTTGCCGTGACGCAGAGAAATATGACCCTTGAAGTCGGTACCGTTGGATTCACCCAGATCCGCCGAGCCGCCGAGCAGCTCCGGCAGCTTGGCGGCCAGCGCCTCGATCACCGCCTTGCTGGACTTACGCGTGGCATTGGGCTTGTCCGCCTTGGCGTGCTCGGCAACCAGTGCAGCAGAGAACGCCGCCCAATCGGCCGGCAGTTCGCCCTTGATGCGGCGGGTGAATTCGGCAGCTTCCTGGGGAAACTGGCGGGCGTAATCATCGAAGGTCTTGTTCCAGACCTGCTGCTTGGCCGCGCCCTTGGTCTTGGCGTCCCAGCCGGCGTAGACGGGCTCAGGGATCTCGAAGGCACCATGCGCCCAGCCGAGCTTGTCGCGGGCACCGGCAATTTCGGCCGCGCCCAGTGGCGCGCCGTGGCATTTTTCCTTGCCGGCCAGCGTCGGGGCGCCAAAGCCAATCACGGTCTTGCAGCAGATCAGCGTCGGCTGCGTGGTGGATTTCTTTGCGGTTTCCAGCGCGAGCTTGATCTCGTGCGGGTCGTGGCCGTTGACGTTGCGGATCACCTGCCAGCCATAGGCCTCAAAGCGCGCCGGGGTGTTGTCCTTGAACCAGCCCTCCACCTCGCCGTCGATGGAAATGTTGTTGTCGTCGTACAACACCACCAGCTTGCCCAGTCCCAGCGTGCCCGCAAGCGAGCAGGCCTCGTGGCTGATGCCCTCCATCAGGCAGCCGTCGCCGGCGAACACATAGGTGTGGTGATCCACCAGCGGCAGACCGTCGCGGTTGAAATGGCTGGCGAGAGCGGCCTCGGCCACGGCCATGCCCACCGCCATGCCAATGCCCTGGCCGAGCGGACCGGTGGTGGTTTCCACACCCGGGGTCATGCCGTACTCGGGGTGGCCCGGGGTCTTGCTGTGCAGCTGGCGGAAGTTTTTCAGCTCCGCCATCGGCAGGTCGTAGCCGGTGAGGTGCAGCAGGGCATACAGCAGCATCGAACCGTGGCCATTGCTCACCACGAAGCGGTCGCGGTTGAACCACTGCGGGTCGGCCGGGTTGTGGGCGAGAAAGTCGTTCCACAGCACTTCGGCGATATCCGCCATGCCCATGGGCATGCCCGGATGACCGGAGTTCGCCTGCTGTACGGCATCCATGGCCAGCGCACGGATGGCATTGGCGAGTTCGAAGCGAGTGGTCATAGGGGGCGA
>CAMTXV010000178.1:0-10049 GCA_947085665.1 uncultured Sinobacteraceae bacterium
GCGGGCGCAAGGGCTGGGTGGGCGGGTTGGTCACCTTCCACACCAGCTGCGAGAGGGGGTTGTAGAAATCCGCCCGTACCAGTTGCAGCAGCACGCGCATCAGAAAGGCGCCCATCGCCAGATCGAAGAGCACGTTGACCAGAAAAAACAGCGCGTTGCCGGCACCCATGGGTTGATTCCTTTTATTGCTGATCCAGCGCGTCGCCCAGCGCCTTGGCGCGCGCGTCGGCCTGCTGAAGCGCCGCTGCGAACATGGCGCGGATGCCGGCAGATTCAAGATGATTCACCGCTGCCTCGGTGGTGCCGCCCTTGCTGGTGACATTGGCGCGCAGCACGGCGGCATCGAGGCCCGACTCGCCCACCATGCGGGCCGCGCCCACGCAGGTTTGTGCGGCCAGCTGGGCCGAAACTTCGGCGGAGAGCCCCAGCTGTGTGCCCGCTTCGCGCAGCGCCTCCACCAGCAGAAAGAAGTACGCGGGGCCAGAACCGCTCAGGGCCGTCACGGCATCGAGCTGTGATTCCGTATCCACCCACACGCAGGCGCCGGCCGCAGTGAGCAGTTGCTGGGCCAGCGCACGGGCCTCGTTGGCCGTGCCCTCAGGCGCGAACAGTCCGGTGATGCCGGCACCCAGCAGCGCCGGGGTATTGGGCATGGTGCGCACATAGGCGAGGGTTGGCCCCAGCAGGCGTTGCAGCGTGGCCAGACGCACGCCGGCGGCGATGGACACCACCACGGCGCCGGGCTTGAGGCGCAAGCCCGCGAGTGCGGCGGCCATCTGCTGCGGCTTCACGGCCAGCACCAGGGCATCGGCCTCAGGCGGCAGTGCGTGGCCGGCGGCTACTACCGTGACTCCAAACTCGCGGCGCAGCCAGTCGGCGCGCTCGGCAAGCGGCTCGGCCACCACAATGTTGCTGGCCGCCCAGCCGGTTTTCAGCAAGCCGCCAATGAGCGCAGCCGCCATGTTGCCGCCACCCAGAAAGGCGATCACGGGATTTGCGGCGGAGGCTGTGGACATGGACGTTCAGGGCTGGCGGGTGAAGAGCGCCGCGTATCATACCGGCCGATGAAACCGACCCCGCCCAAGCGCCGCAAGGCCACGCTCTCTGCCCCGCGCGCGAGCTTCACGCCCGCCACACAACGCCTGCTGAAAGACTTCAAGGCGCGTATCGATGCCGCCCAGGTCTACGACGTGGCCCGCATCACGCCGCTGCAGGCCGCGCCCAAGCTGGGCGCGCGGCTGGGCAACACGGTGCTGCTCAAGCGCGAAGACCTGCAGCCCGTGCACAGCTTCAAGCTGCGCGGCGCCTACAACAAGATCATCTCGCTCAGTGCCGCCGAGCGCGCCAAGGGCGTGATCTGTGCCAGCGCCGGCAACCATGCGCAGGGCGTTGCACTCGCCGGCCAGCAGCTGGGTATTCCCACGCTCATCTGCATGCCGCGCACCACGCCGGCCATCAAGGTGGACTCGGTGCGCGCCCTCGGCGGCAAGGTGGTGCTGCATGGCGATGCCTACGACGACGCCCGCGAGCATGCCGAGCAGCTGGCGGCCGAGAAGGGCCTGAGCTTCGTGCACCCCTACGACGACGTGGCGGTGATTGCCGGGCAGGGCACGGTCGCCAAGGAGCTGCTGGAGCAACTCGAAGGGGAGCACCTTGATGCGGTCTTCGTCTGTGTGGGTGGCGGTGGCTTGCTGGCCGGTGTGGCCGCCTACATCAAGGCGGTGAGCCCGAAGACTCGCGTGATTGCGGTAGAGCCGGACGACTCCGACTGCTTCGCCCGCGCCTTTGAAGCCGGCCGCCGGGTGGAACTCAAGACGGTGGGCCTGTTCGCCGATGGCGTGGCGGTGAAGCAGGTGGGTCAGGAACCCTGGCGCATCGCCCGGCATCTGGTGGACGAGGTGATCCGCGTCGATGTGGATGAAATCTGCGCGGCCATCCGCGACTGCTTTGCCGAGAACCGCAGCGTGCCCGAGCCCGCCGGTGCGCTTGGCGTGGCGGGACTGAAGAAATGGGTGGCGCTGCATGGCGCTACGGGCTTGAGGCTCGCCGCGACCATCAGCGGCGCGAACGTCAACTTCGACCGCCTGCGCCACATTGCCGAACGCGCCGAGATTGGTGATGCCACCGAGGCCCTGCTGGCGGTGACCATCCCCGAAAAACCCGGCAGCTTCCGTCGCTTTTTGAAGCAGCTCGGCAAGCGGGTGATCACGGAGTTCAACTACCGCTACGCCAGCCCCAGCGAGGCGCATGTATTTGTCGGCTTCAAGCTCAGCGAGGGCGTGGCTGAAACAGATGCGCTCGTGGCTCAGCTCGTTGCACTCGGCTACCCGGTGACCGACCTGAGCCACAACGAAATGGCGAAGATGCACGTGCGCTACATGGTGGGTGGTCGTCTGCCCGCTTCGGGTGTTGGCACGCGCGCGACCGGCCCGGTGGACGAATTGTTGTTCCGCTTCGAGTTCCCGGAGCGCCCCGGTGCCTGCCTGGGCTTTCTTGATGCCATTGGCTCCGCCTTCAACATCAGCCTGTTCCACTACCGCAACCACGGTGCCGCCTACGGCCGCGTGCTGGCGGGCCTGCAGGTGCCGCGCGGCAAGGGCCGCGAGTGTCGCGAGGCGCTGGATGCGCTGGGCTATCCCTACTGGGATGAAACCGCCAACCCGGCCTACGCACTGTTTCTCGGCGCGGCGACCCTCTGATGCGCTTCGCCATGCTCGGCAGCGGCAGCAAGGGCAACGGTACGCTGGTGGATGCCGGCGGTGCCCGCGTGCTGGTGGACTGCGGCTTTGCCGTGCGTGAAGTGGAGGCGCGCGCGGCCAAGCTCGACTTCGACCTCGCCAGTCTCGACGGCATTCTGGTCACCCACGAGCATGGCGACCACCTGGGCGGTGTCGCGCGCCTGGCCCGCGCCTACCAGCTGCCGGTGTTCATCACCCGCGGCAGCTACCAGGGCTGGCGCGACAAGGAAGTTGAAGACGTCCGCTTCATCACCCCGCACGAGCCCTTTCATATTGGTGCGCTCACGGTGCGGCCGTTTCCGGTGCCGCACGATGCCAAGGAGCCCTGCCAGTTCGCCTTCGAGCACGCCGGCAAGAAGCTGGGCGTGGTGTCGGATCTCGGGGCTATCACCCAGCACATCCGCTATGTGCTGCGCGACTGCGATGCGCTGCTGCTGGAAACCAATCACGACCCCGCCATGCTTGCCGCCGGGCCGTATCCGCAGAGGCTCAAGGATCGCGTCGGCGGTGGTCTGGGCCATTTGAGCAACCAGCAGGCGGCAGGTCTCATCGCCAGCGTGGAGCGGCAGAAGCTGCAGCACCTGGTGCTGACGCATCTCTCCGAGCAGAACAACACCCCGGCCCTGGCGCGCGAGGCCATTTGCGCCGCACTCGAAGACGACCCCGACTGGTGCGTCTGCGCGCATCAGGTGGATGGGCTGTCTTGGCGACACCTCGCCTGAGCGCGGCGCGCAGATAATCTGCAACTGGCCACCCGCCGAGTGCTCGCATGACCCACCGCCCAACCCTGCTGCTTCCCGCACTCGCCCTGCTGCTGGCGAGCGCGCCGACGCTGGCGCAGCAAACCCTGTTGCCCGAGCCGCCCGCCCACCAGAAACCCGGCGAGTGCTACGGACTGGTCTATGTGCCGGCCGCGTTCCGCACGGTGGAAGAGCAGCAGTTGGTGGCGCCTGCCAGCGAACGCATCGAAACCATTCCGGCCGTCTATGCCACCGAACAGGTGCTGGTGACCCTGCCAGCCAGCAAGCAGCGCCGGGTGGTGACCCCTGCAGTGACCGAAACGGTGGAGGAAACCGTGCTGGTCGCCGGCCGCCAGCAGCGCGTGGCCGTGCCGGCCCGCTACAAGACCGTGGAGCAGCAGGTGACGGTAGCCGCAGGCCCGCAGCTGAAACCCGGCACCCTGCTGGATGGCAGCGAGAACGGCGCGATCTGCGTGGTCGAAGAGGCCACCACCACCAGAACCGTGCGCACCCAGGTGCTGGAGCGACCGGCCAGCACCCGCCTGGTGAGCACCGCGCCGCGCGAAAAGGTGGTGCAGCGGCAGAAGATCATCACGCCTGCCGTCACCGAATGGGTGACCGTGCCCAAGCGCACGGTGAAGCGGCAGGTGAAGAAACTCGTCACCCCCGCCAGCGCGCGCAGCGTGCCGGTGCCAGCCCGCTATGAAACCGTGCAGCGGCAGGAAATCACCACGCCAGCCCGTGCCGAGTGGCAGCCGGTGCTCTGCGAAACCAACCTCACGCCCGCGCTGGTGCAGAGCCTGCAGGAGGCGCTGAAGGCGCAGGGCCTCTACCCAGGCGCCGCCAACGGCCGGCTCACGCCGCAGACCGAAGCGGCCGTGCGCCGCTACCAGCAGCGTGAACAGCTGGCGACTGGTGGCTTGAGCCTGGCCACACTGGAAAAGCTGGGTGTGAGCCTGACCGCAGGCCATGCGCTGGTGCCCAAGCCCTCAGCGCTGGCTCCATAGCAGGGCCGCCAGCAGCGGCACGCTGGCCATCACATCGGCCACCACCACCCGGCGGATGGCGGCATTGCCACCGCCTTCGAGCTGCGCCAGCACGATGAAGCTCACCATGCTCACCAGCCCGGCAATGGCCAGCGGCGCGCGCCAGTGGGGGATGAAGGCCGCGGTAATCATGGCGCCGCCCAGCAAACCGAACAGCACCGCGCGATGCCGCATGAGAATGCGCAGATTGGCATCTTCGAAGGGCATGGCGTAGAGCGCCTGTAGCCGCTCGGCGCCCAGCACGCCCATCAGCGGCAGAGTGTTGATGACGCCCGCCAACACGAGTGCAGCAGCAAGGGCGGTGGCGGCGTTGATGGGCATGGCGGGCTTCAGGCGTGGGTGCGTTGACTGCCAGTGTGCGGCTGCGGAGCCAGCAGCAGGTAGAGCAGCGGCCCAACCGAGCCCAGCGTCAGTGTGAGCACGATGAAGGGCCAGACATTGCGCCCGCTGGCCGCGGCATCGCGCCACATCCACACCATGGCGAGCAGGCATGCGATGACAAGATCGGCCAGCACCTGAAAGCCAGCGGTATGAAAGTGGCTGGTGAAGATGCCGACGTAGCCAACCTGATAGACCGCATAAGTCGAGTAGGCCGCGAACGGCAGCAGGATGGCGAGGATGAGGGCGCGGGGCAGGTGCATGGAGTTTCTCCGGTGGGGGCGTTGATTTGGCCAGCCCACTCTGGGCGCGGTGCTGACGCCCCTCAATGACGTGAGAGGTAATACCTGTGCGTGCGGCGGGCGAGCACAATCGGCCCATGAACCCAGACCAGACCATTGCCAGCGCCCCAGCCGCCGCCAACGACTTCAGCCACCTGCTGCGCGAGCGCCGCAAGGGGCATGGCTTCAGCCAGATGACGCTCGCCGCAGATGCCGGCTTGTCGCAGCGGCACCTGAGTTTCTTGGAATCGGCCAAGGCCCGCCCCAGCCGCGCGATGGTGCTGCAACTGGCCGAGGCCCTCGCCCTGCCGCTGCGCGAGCGCAACCGCTGGCTCATCTCCGCAGGCTTCGCGCCTTTGTTTGGCGAGCGCCCGCTGCACAGCCCTGATATGGCGTCGATTCAGCAGGCGCTCGACCTCTTGCTCAAGCAGCAGGAGCCGTACCCCGCGCTGGTGCTCGATGCCGGTTGGAACCTGGTGCAGACCAACGCCGCGATGGTGCGGCTGCTATCGGTGCTGGGCGACCCGGCGGAACTCTGGCGGCGCGTGTGTGGCGACGGCCCGCCCAACCTCATGAAGCTCACCTTTCACCCCGAGGGCCTGCGCCCCTACATAAAGAATCTGGACGAGCTGGGGCCGGGCCTGTTGGCGCGCGCCATCCGCGAAGCGCGCGAAAACGAGGCCGCCGCCGCCGTGCTGGCCGAGGTGCTGGCCTACCCCGGCATCCCCGCCCGCTGGCGGCTCGCCGAGGTGTGGACGCCACTCGCGCCCGTGTTGCCAACGCGCATCGGGCTGGGTGATCTGACGCTGAGCTTCATCACCATGCTGGCGAGTTTTGGCACGCCGCTGGATCTGACGGCGGACAATCTCAGGGTGGAGATTCTGTTTCCGGCGGATGCGTTTACGGAGGTGTTTTTGCGGCAATCCGCACCCAAGCCGTAGGGTGGGCAAGCTGTATCTGCCCACCGGGTGCATGGCCCGCATGGGCAAACGAGAAGACGTTTGCCCACCCTACGTCACTCAACCGTAGGGCGGATTAGCGCAGCGTAATCCGCCGATGCCGCGACGCATCGCAATGTGATCTCGGAAGGCGGAATACGCTCCGCTATTCCGCCCTACGCTGCTGCATCTGCCCACCGGGTGCATGGCCCGCGTGGGCAAACGAGAAGACGTTTGCCCACCCTAGGTCACTGTTTGCCTACGTCACTGGCACGCTTACTTAGTGAAAACATGACCCCGCTGAAGTGTTCGTAGAGCTGGGCACGAACCTGACATTCATCGTGATTTTTTAGGCCGACCATATTGATGGTTTGGTTGCTATGAACGTCAATGAATTGATCATTTCGGCGGACTTGTAGCACTGGATAAAACCTTCTTGATAGGTCTTTGACTTGATGTTGTGCAGGCCCTTTAAGCAGTATCTCTAAGAACCGAGTCAGCACCTCGCCCACCTGCATATTTTCGGCAACACGCACTTGATACGTCGCCCCATCAAGTGCGGATCGAATAGCTATTTGTACGAACGGAAGATGATGTGTCTTGTGCCAACGAAACCAGCGCAGAAAGACCAGCAACATAACCGCTGGCACAAGCAGTAACACGAGATAAATCACTGCACCAGAAAATTTGCTTAGCTGAGGCAGCAATCCGAAAAAGCTCAAAGGCTCAATGAACAACCAAAGTGCACCAAAAGCCCCGAAGTAAAAAGAGGCTACCGCTTTGGCAGAGAGACAAGGTGTTGGGGCAATCGTGTGGACTGACATGGCGCTCTACACAGCAACCGGCGAAACCCCAATCAGCAGCTTGTGCAGCCCGCCCACGAACAGCACATACAGCGCCAGCCCGCCGAGCACGACTACCAGATCATTCCAGCGCGAAGCCGGCGCACTCGGCGGCGGGGTGACGCCAATGCGGCGCTTGAGCGAAATGCGATCTGCCACCGCCCAGGCCAGAAAGCCGCCAAACAGCAGCACGTCATGCAGCCCGCCGTTGGCGAGCAAATGCGACAGCGCCCAGAGCTTGGTGGCGACCAGCATGGGGTGCTTGGTGGCGCTGCGGATGCGGCCCGGCAGATAGGCCGCGAGCAGCAGCGGGAACACCGGCAGCATCAGCAGCAGGGCGATATGGCGCATGCCCTTGGGCGGCTGCCAGAGCCAGAGGGGGTTGCTGATGCGCGCCTCGCCGTAGCCGATGCAGATCAGCACGAAGCCGGCGATGGCGATGAGGCTGTAAAGGCCCTTCCAGCCGTTAAGGCCCAGCTTGGCGACGGCCGACGTCCGGAGGCTGGGGGCGGCAATGGCGACGGAGTGGACGCCCAGGAACAGGACGAGACCAATGATCAGAAGGGTCATGGCGTGGCTTATGCGGCTGCGGTGAGGCCAGTGTAGACGCCCCCGGCTGGTAAAATCGCCGCCTGCCCGCCGATGGCTCTTGCCCTCATGTCTCTGCACGTTCTCCCCAGCGCCACCGTCCTCTCCGATTTTCGTGTGGCACGCCTACTGGAGCGGCTGAAAGCCCACGCCCCGCAGCTCACCGGCCTGGTGGTGCAGGACTTCTTCCTGGTGGATGGCGAGGCCAGCACGGCCGACCTGCGGCGCTTGCTGGGTGAAGGCCCGGAGGTACTGCCCGCCGCCGACGGCACGCTCTACGTCGTGCCGCGCGTCGGCACGCTCTCGCCGTGGTCCTCCAAGGCCACCGACATCGCCAAAGTCTGCGGATTGACTGGCGTGAAGCGCGTCGAACTGGGTCGCGCGGTGCTGCTGAGCGGTGTGGGCTCGTTGCCGGATGCGGCACTGGCAGAGCTGCACGACCCGATGATGGAATCGGTGCTGACGAGCGCGCTTGATCTGGCGGGCGTGTTCGCCACCGGCGCGCCGCGTGCGCTGCGCAGCGTTGATGTGCTCAAGGGCGGCAAGGCGGCACTTGAAGCCGCCAACACCGATTGGGGTCTGGCCCTCTCCGCTGAAGAGATCGACTACCTCGCCGACTACGCCGTGAAGGCGGGCAAGAACCTCACCGACGCCGAGCTGATGATGTTCGCGCAGGTCAACAGCGAGCACTGCCGCCACAAGATTTTCAATGCCGAGTTCACGGTGGATGGCGTCACTGCGCCGCTCTCGCTGTTCCAGATGATCAAGGAGAGCTACAAGGCTTCGCCGCAGGGCGTGCTCTCGGCGTACTCCGACAACTGCGCCGTGGTCGAAGGCCATACCGCGATGCGCTTCTTCCCCGAAGGAGACCACCACTACCGTGAGCACGTCGAACCCGTCCACATCCTGATGAAGGTGGAGACGCACAACCACCCCACCGGCATCTCGCCGCATCCGGGTGCGGCGACCGGCGCGGGTGGCGAGATTCGGGACGAGGCGGCGACTGGCCTCGGTGGTCGCCCCAAGGCGGGCTTGAGCGGCTTTAGTGTCGCGAACCTGCGTATCCCCGGTTTCACGCAGCCTTGGGAGACGGACTTGGGCCGTCCAACCCGCATGGCAAGTGCGCTGCAAATCATGCTCGAAGCGCCCATCGGTGCCGCCGCCTACAACAACGAATTCGGCCGGCCCAATCTCACGGGCTACTTCCGCACTTACGAAGCGCTCGCGCCGGATGGCCGCAACCGTGGCTTCCACAAGCCGATCATGATTGCCGGCGGCTACGGCAACATCCGCGCCGAGCATGTGCTGAAGAAGGTGGTGGTCGAAGGTGCCGCACTCATCGTGCTTGGTGGACCGGCGATGCTGATTGGCCTCGGTGGTGCGGCAGGCTCGTCGATGGCCACGGGTGCTTCGACCGCCGACCTCGACTTCGCCAGCGTGCAGCGCGCCAACCCAGAGCTGGAGCGCCGCTGCCAGGAAGTGGTTGATGCCTGCTGGGCGCTGGGCGAAGCCAATCCGATTTTGAGCATTCACGATGTCGGCGCGGGTGGCATCAGCAACGCCCTGCCGGAGCTGGTGCATGCCGATGATCGCGGCGGTCACTTCAAGCTGCGCGATGTGCTCGCCGCCGACCCGGCGCTCTCTCCAATGGAGATCTGGTGCAACGAATCGCAGGAGCGCTATGTGCTCGCTGTCGCACCGGAATCGGTGGCGCAACTGAAAGCCTTTTGCGTCCGCGAGCGTTGCCCGATGGCCGTCGTCGGCACTGCCACCGCTGAGCAGCAGCTGCGCGTTGAAGACACGCTGTTGGGCAGCGACACGGTGCAGATGCCGATGCAAGTGCTGCTCGGCAAGCCGCCGCGCATGAAGCGTTCGACCACGCGCGCGCCTCAGACCTTCGCCGCACTCGATGCCGCGCGCATCGACCCCAAGGATGCTGCTCTGCGCGTGCTGCGCCACCCCAGCGTCGCCTCCAAAAACTTTCTCATCACCATCGGCGACCGCACCGTCGGCGGCCTCACGGTGCGCGACCAGATGGTCGGCCCCTGGCAGGTGCCGGTGGCGGATTGCGCTGTCACCGCGACCGGCTTTGAAGCCACCACCGGCGAGGCGATGAGCATGGGCGAGCGCCCGGTGCTCGCATTGCTCGACGCCCCAGCTTCCGGCCGCATGGCCGTCGGCGAGGCCATCACCAATCTCGCCGCTGCCCACATTGCGAAGCTCAGCGACGTGCGCCTCTCTGCCAACTGGATGGCCGCCTGCGGGCAGGGCGACGAAGACGCGCGCCTGTTCGACACCGTGAAGGCCGTGGGTGCCGAACTCGCCCCCGCACTCGGCATCGCCATCCCGGTCGGCAAGGATTCGCTGTCGATGAAGTCGCAGTGGCAGCAAGACGGTGAGGCGAAGTCGCAGACGGCGCCGCTCTCGCTCATCGTCTCTGCCTTCGCGCCCGTGGCCAATGTGCGCAAGTCGCTCACGCCCCAACTGGCTGCTGAGCC
>CAMTXV010000179.1:0-7757 GCA_947085665.1 uncultured Sinobacteraceae bacterium
AGGGATTGAAGCCGCGCGTCGAGTCGGTCTTGGGTAGGCCACCCTCCCAGGCAGGGATGGTGCCGGCCTTGTTGCCCGCTTTTTCGGCACCCATCGGCGTCAGCGTGGTGCCGAGCTTGGCGGCTTCGTCGGCACTGACCTTGGCCTGAGCAGGAGCAATGCTGGACAGCAGTGCAGCAACCAGCAGGGTGATGATTTTCATATGTTCTCCTCGCGGCAAAAACATGCGTTACAGCCTTAACATCTACAGCAATAAAGATAAATGGGAGCTGGCATGTCAGACCAAGGCTTGGGTTTAGGTGCGTGGCATCGCCGGATGTGGATTTTTCTTTATCTGGTGATGGGGTTCATCCCTGCTGTTTTCGGTGTCGTCTTATCCTCTTGGCTAATGTTCGCTGGCTCATGGGGGTTGCCACTGTTCGTCATGTCAATGATCGGCACATTCGGCTTGCTGCTTGCCATGCAGAGCTACACGCAGTCCGATGAAAGAATCACTGACTCCGGTGTTGCGCTGATGTTGATGGCGGGCTTGATGGTGGCAGCACCCTTCGGATGGATGTTGATCAGTCATCTTCGTGTCGACTCGATCAGCAGGCTTTCATTCGACAAGTTGGTGCGTTTATGGATTTTTGCAGGCCCCAGCGTGGTGGCGCTGCATTTCATCCTTCAGCGCGTCTATTCAGATTATTCGCAGAGACGATATCGTTCTGTTGCCGGATATCTGCTCGCATTGGGGGTGGTTTTAGCTACGCTCCCAACACTGTATTACTTCTCTGGTAAGTGGTTATAACTGGGTGGAAAGCCCGCATCGCCGATCGTCTTGAGTAACGATCTACCGTAGTAGATCGTTACTGCAAATAGATCATTGAATCGCAATACCGCCCTGAGGTTTCATCGGCATGAACCGTGAGCACAGCCAGGCCAGAGCGGGCAGCATCAACAGGGCGCCGAACAGGTTGGCGGTGAACATGAATACCAGCAGCAGGCCCATGTCGGCCTGGAATTGCAGGCCGGAGAACAGCCACATCGCCACGCTGACGATGAGCGTGAGTGAGGTAAACAGCACTGCCTTGCCGGTGCTGCGCAGTGCCTGCTTGTAGGCCTCCGCCAGCGTGAAGTCGCGGCCCAGGTAGTAGGCGAGCACGCCCCAGAGGTAGATGCCGTCATCCACACCGATGCCCACTCCGAAAGCGGCGACGGGCAGCGTGGCGGCCTTCATGCCGATGCCCACCAGCGCCATGAAGCCGTAGGTGAGCAGCGAGCACAGCACCAGCGGTGTGATGATGCAGATGACGCTCGCCACGCTGCGGAAGGAGAGCCAGACGAAGATCAGCAGGGTGAGATGCACCCAGACGATCACCACCCACTCGCGCGCCTTGATCTCCTCGTTGGTGGCGGCCATTACACCGGCGTTGCCGCTGGCGAGTGCGAGATGCAGGCCGGCCTCCTGCGCGCGCGGCTCGAAGGCCTTGGCGGCGTCGATCACACGCGCCAGCGTGGTGGCCTTGTGATCGCTGGTGAACACGAAGACGGGCAGACGCGAGCAGTCGAGATTCTGCAGGCCTGCCGATGAGGGCACGCGGCCGACCAGCGAGGCGAGCACATCCTGGTTGCGCGAGAGCACCTTCCATTTCGGCGACTGCTCGTTGTAGAGGCCGCGCACCTCGCGCGCGACGGTGGGCAGGGCGAGGGCGAGCGTCACGCCCGACGTGTTCTGCATGGTCCACACCAACTCATCAAGCGTCGCCATCGCCTGGCCATCGAGACAGGCGTATTGCTTGCCTTCGACGATGATCTTGAGAATGTCCACACCGAAGCTGAAGTTGTTGGCCACCACCGCCGAGTCGCGGTTGTAGCGGCCATCGGCCTTGAGCTCCGGCACGCCAATCTGTGCGTCGCCGATGATGAGCTTGGGGTACATCCACACCGCCCAGCCAAGCGCTGCCACGCACACGAGCAGAAACGGCACAGCGGCTTTTGGCGTGGCGAACACGGCGAGACGCCGCCACAGCGCCTCGCCACTGGCCTGCCGCTCGGCATGCCGTCGGCTGAAGGTGTCGAGGTCTTCCACACGCACCCAGCTCAGCACGATGGGCAGCATCACCTTGTTGGTGATGATGATCGCTGCCATGCCCATGGCGGCGTTGAGCGCCATTTCCTGCACGATGGCGATCTGGATGAAGGCCAGCGTGGCGAAACCAATGACGTCGGTGAGGATGGCGACCGTGCCGGGAATGGCAAGACGGCGGAAGGTTTGCACACTCGCTTCCAGCGGACTCAGGCCGTGCTCGGCCACTTCATTGGCCCAGCCGTTGACGTACTGCACGCCATGACTCACGCCGATGGCGAGAATGAGAAAAGGCACCAGGATGGCGAAAGGGTCCAGCCCGAAGCCAGCCAGTTTCAGCAGCCCCAGCTCCCACACCACGGCGACGAGCGCCGCAGCAAGCGGCAGCAGCGAAAGCTTGAAGCTGCCGCAGAACCACCACAGCAACAACACGATGATGGCCATGGCCACGAAGAAGTAGGCCACCACTTCAAGGCTCGCATCGGTGACATCGCCCACCACCTTGGCGAAGCCGATGATGTGCACGCTCAGGCCCGGTGCGTGATCGGGATTGGCGACAGCCGTCGCTGTGACCTCATCGCCGCGCACCATCAGGGCATTGCCGTCGGCGTCTTTCTGCTCGGCCTCGAAGGTTTGAAAGCGCAGCTGCCAGCCGTAGTCGGTGTAGCCGCGCCACACCACGTCTCCTGCCTTGTAGGGCGGCCTGTCGGCTCGGAGCCGGTATTCCCACATGGTCGGCGAGTGGATGCGGTTACGCAGCTGGTCTTCCAGCTGGCCTGCGAGCCGGGTGTAGTCCAGCTTCTCGCCTGTGGTCGGGTGGTATTCGAGCAGCTCGGCGACGATCATTGCGCCGTCTTGTCCGCTCGCGACGTAACGTCCCACGATGCCCGCCTTCTCGACGTGGTCCTTCACCTGCTGCATGGCCTCGGGCGAAGGGGTGAAGTTGCGCGGCACCACGTTGCCGAGGTTGATGCCGCCCTCGACGATCTCGAAGTAAGTGAGATCAGGCGTGAAGAGTGAAGAGACGCGCGTGCGATCCACACCCGGCAGAAAGAAAGTGGCGTCGGTGAGCTTCTTGAAGCGGTCGAGAAACTCCGGCTCGTACAGCGCTGAGCCATCTTTCTTCATCAGCACGACCGAGATCAGATTCGCGCCGCCAAAGGCCTGCTCGTACTCCTTGAACACCTTCATGTAGGGGTGCGCGAGCGGAATCTGCTTCTCGAAGCCGGCATCGGGCTTGAGCTGTGTGGCCTGCCAGCCGAGTAACAGGGTGAGCAGCATGAGCACCGCAAAGCTCAAACCCCGGCGTGCGTAGATGAGCGGAATCACCGCACGCAGAATCGCCTCGCCCATGCCGGGCTTGTTGTGTGTGGCGTTGTTCGCCTTCTGCACTCAGGTCTCCCCGTGTCTTTGCACGCCTAACTTAGCGTGCGCAGCGGTGCACTGGAAACCGAGCACCCTGTCATTCCGAGCGGAGTGAGTAATCTCCTCAGCTCAGGGCGCGCTGCTGGTCGAGATGATTACTCGCTGTGCTCGGAATGACAGCCCTTTTTGAGAATCCGTGGGCTGGGTTGTAGCGCAGCGGAAACCCAGCTCTGTGGGCTCTACCCAGCCTGCGGCGTGTGCGTCTAACGAACACTCGCCTGCACCGCCGCCCAGTCGAGCGCCAGCGGCTGCACCGGCCAGCTACCGGCCTCGGCGATGCTGGCTTTGAGCCGCGCGATGCGCTCGGCCGTGGCGGGGTGCGACGAAAGCATCGCGGGCGGCGTGAGGCCCTCGCTCTCTTTGCCCAGCGTTTCAAACATCCGCACCATGCCCTGCGGGTCGATGGCGGCGGCTTTCAGCGTGGCCAATCCGCGGGAGTCGGCGTCGCGTTCGGCGTCGCGCGAGTACGAAAGCTGCGACAGGCTTGCGGCAATCTGTGCAATGCCGGAGACATCACCCAGCACCATGCCGAGCGCGGCCATCGTGCCCAGCGATTGGGCCATGGCTCGCAGCGAGTGGCGCTGCTCGATGTGCTGCACCTCGTGCGCCAGCACGCCAGCGAGTTCTTCCGGTGTTTTTGCGGCTTCGATGAGTCCGCTGTGCACCACCACCACCCCGCCGGGCATAGCAAAGGCATTGATGCTCGCATCGCGAGCCACGAACCAGCGGTAGGAGTAGCGCGAGCCCTGCGTCAGCTTGGCACCGATGGTCGCCACCGCTGCGTTGGCTGGGGTGCTCTCGATGAGACGCAGCTGGCTCTTCTGCGCCTTCCACACCATCTCGCCGAGTTTCTGTTCGGTCTTGATCGGCACTTTGGATGCGACCCAGCCGGTGAGGCTGCTGGCGTTCCACAGCAGGGCCATCAGCAGCAGCGCGGGTAGAGCGAACCAGAGGCCGAGTGCACCTAAACCCAAGCGCATACGGGTGCGTGCGCGGCTTTGCTTCCTGCCGACAGCGACCAAGGCTGGCGCGAGTGCGGCGGGCGGCTGTGCGAGCAGGGCGCGTTGTGTGGCGGCGTCCTCCAGCGTCACGGCCCAGCGGCCCTGCGCATCACTCCACTCGAAGCGCCACACCGTGTCGTTGAAGCCGCCCACCACCACTTGCACCTGCGTGAGCGGCACGCCCAGTGGGCGGTTGTCGGGCAGGGTCAGCGTGAGTTGAAAGCTGTCGAGCCGAACGGCCAGTCGGCTGCCGCTGGGCGGCAGGCCGGGGCCGTAGGTGAGAGATTGGAATTGCATGGTGGCTGACCCGCTCTGTCATTCCGAACGCAGTGAGGAGTCTGGTTTCAGGCGGCGCGCTGGCCGTCAGAAGATTCCTCGCAGGCGCTCGGAATGACAGGGTTCTGGTTTATTCCTCGCCACCAATCATTCCGCCTAGCAAGCCACCCGTCGCGAGGCCGCCGAGCAGCGAACCCTGATCGCGGCTGGAGCCACCGAGCGCGGGTGCCGCCATAACAATACGGTTGGCCATGCGCGACAGCGGCAGCGATTGCAGCCACACGGTGCCAGGGCCTTGCAACACGGCGTAGAACAGGCCTTCACCGCTGAACAGGGCGCTCTTGAGCTTGCCCACGTACTGAATGTCGAAGCTGACGGAGGTTTGCATGGCCACCACGCAGCCGGTATCAACCCGCAGCGTCTCACCCGGTGCCAAGTCGCGTTTGTAGAGCGTGCCGCCAGCGTGCACGAAGGCTAGGCCATCGCCTTCGAGCTTCTGCATGATGAAGCCCTCGCCACCGAACAGGCCCACGCCGAGCTTGCGCTGAAAGGCGATGCCCAGCGACACGCCCTTGGCGGCGCAGAGGAAGGAGTCCTTCTGGCAGATCAAGGTGCCGCCGACATCGGGCAGGTTCACGGGGATGATGGTGCCGGGGTAGGGGGCTGCGAAGGCCACCTTGCGCTTGCCGCTGCTGCCGGTGTGCTGAAACACGGTGGTGAACAGGCCCTCGCCGGTCACCAGGCGCTTGCCGGCGCCCAGCAACTTGCCCCAGACGCCTTTCTGCGCCATCGAACCGTCACCAAAGATCGTGTCCATGGTGACGCCGTCTTCCATGAACATCATGGCCCCCGCTTCACCAATTGCAGCTTCGCCGGGGTCCAGCTCGATTTCGACGAACTGCATGTCTTCGCCGTAGAGCTTGTAGTCGATGACGTCCATTGCCATGTGTGTGGTCTCCGTTGGGGTTTTGAACAGTGTGATGCGCCGTCGTGACAGCGCCTTGAAAGGTCTTACAGCAGGCTGACGAGCTTCTTCAGCGTCTCGTCTTTCGCATAGGCGCGGAACAAGGTGCGCGCCAGCACGCCCACCTGTGGGCGAATCTCTTCTGGCGTCTGGTGCCGCATGGGCAGGATGATCGCCTCGATGATGGAAATGATGGCGCGTGCCATGTCGTCGAGGTCATCGCCGAGATCGAACTGCTTTGCCGCTACGCCCTTTCGGAGGCAATCGGCAATCACCTGCTTGCTGGCCTGCTCGAAAGCGCGCTGCTGGGCGAGGATGCCGGCGGTTTCGGGGGTATCTGGAATCAGCCAGTAGCCGGCCACGCCCTTTTGCAGGCGCGGGTCCACAAACAGCCGCAGCAGGCCCTGGAACATCAGCACCATGCCGCCGGCTCCGTCCTTTGCAGTGCGCATGGGGTCGAACACGTCTTCGTTGAAGATGTCGTGCAGGTGCTTCAGGCAGGACAAATACAGCGCCTCCTTGCCGTCGTAGTGCCAGTAGAGCGCACCCTTGCTGAGCTTGGCTCTTTTGGCGATGTCGCCAATCGAAACGCCCTCGTAGCCATAGCGGCCAAACAGCTCGAAGGCTTCATGGCGCAGGGCGCCGAGGGTGTCTTCCTGCAGGTGTGCGGGTTTGCGGGGCATGGGCTCGGGCGGGTGTCTTGGCGGCTGGCAGTCGGGGCGCTTACCCTCGCGGGCCTCATCAACAACGCTCTTGAGCATGTCCAACCTTTCTGTCGATGATTATCGCAGCACGCTGCGTGCCGCCGCGAGCGATCTGGCTCGCGCCAAGCGGGTGCTGGTGATCACCGGCGCGGGCATCTCGGCAGATTCAGGCCTGCCGGTGTATCGCGGCACGGGCGGGCTCTACGACGATGACCAGACCGAGGACGGCATATCCATCGAGGAAGCGCTGTCGGGCGCCATGCTGCGCCAGCAACCCGAAGTGACCTGGAAGCACCTGCTGCACATTGCCCGGGCTTGCGAGGGCTGCGAGCCCAACGACGGCCATCGCGCGCTGGCGGCGATGGAGCGGCACTTCCCCCAGTTCACGGTGCTCACCCAGAATGTCGATGGTCTGCACCATGCCGCCGGCAGCCGGAATCTCATCGAGATTCACGGCGATCTGCGCGAGCTGCGCTGCGAGACCTGCGGCTACCAGACCCCCACGCCGCCCGCTTCGAGCCTGAATGGCCCGCCAGCCTGCCCCTGCTGCGCCGCCACCCTGCGGCCCAGCATCGTGTTGTTCGGCGAGTCGCTGCCGCAACAGGCCGTGGCGGACTACGAAGCGGTATTCGAGCAGGGTGTTGATTTCGTGATGATCATCGGCACCACCGCAGGGTTTCCCTATATCTCAGGCCCGGTGGCACAAGCGGCACGCGCGGGACTGCCGACTTTGGAGATCAACCCCGCCCGCAGCGAGGTGAGCTATCTCGTGAGGCACCGACTACCCCTGCGCGCCGCGGAGGCCCTGCCGGCCCTGTGGGCGCTCATCGAGCCGCAGCGCTGTGCGGCACCCCTGCCGGCGTTCTGAGTTGCAAAAACTTTCGAACGGGTTAACCCCTTCTCGCTGGATGCTCCGTTTAAGCAGTGGCAAGCCTTACTGCCCTCAAGCCCCGGAGACTCTCATGCAAACCCTTCGCCTCACCGCCTTTGCCCTTGCAGCGCTCAGCTTCAGCGCCTGCTCGACCATCTCGACCCCCACCCAGACCGCTGAAGCCGAGCCCGCATCGCTGCCGCAGGGGGCCTTGCCGCCATCGCCACCCCCCGCGCCCAGCGAACTCAGGGCCGAACCGCAGCGGATGGCCGACCAGGCGGCAGCGGGGGCCATGGCGGCTGTGCAGTCACGGCAGCGGGTGGAGGAGTCGGCACGTCGTCAGCCCTCCGCCGCGAAGATGATGGCGGCACCCATGGTGGGCTTCATGCCGCCGCCCATGCAGGCGCAAGAACGCGAGCACTACGCCAGTCAGATCGGAAGAGCGTCG
>CAMTXV010000180.1:0-7444 GCA_947085665.1 uncultured Sinobacteraceae bacterium
GCGGCACCCACCGCCACCACCGACGCAGCAGTGGCCCCGGCCGCAGACGGCATGGCGCCGCCGGTCATCATTGATACGCCCGCGGAATCTTCTGACGACGTGGTGCTGGTTGCCGGCCCGAACCAGTATTTCTCCGTGCTGGGCGGTTACTTCCGCGCCGACAAAGACCGCGCCACCAGCCGCAAGGGCATTACCGGCTCGCTGATTTACGGCTACCGCTTCAGCCCGTTGCTGGGCCTTGAACTTAATGTCATGGGCTCGACGCTCGACACGGGTGGCGGCGCCGGCACCGACTTCTACCAGCAGGGCGGCACGGTGGATCTGGTGCTGGACCTCTACGACCGCGCCACCAGCTGGACGCCGTTCTTCCTCATCGGCGGCGGTGCCACCCAGAACGATGTGACCCCTGACAGCGAAGACAGCATCGACTTCATTGCCAATGTGGGTCTTGGCGTGGTGACCAAGCCGTTCACCTCTCTCGGCATCAAGCTGCGTGCCGAAGGGCGCTACCAGTACGACAACTTCCAGAGCGGTTACCAGGACATCCGCGCCCTCGCCGGTATCGAGATTCCCTTTGGCGCCCGCAAGGTGGCCGTGGCCGCCCTGCCGCCGCCGGTGGTCGAGATTCGCGAAGTGTTCGTGCCCGTGCCCTTCGTCGATTCCGACAAGGACACCGTCGAAGACAGCCGCGACAAGTGCCCCGACACGCCGGAAGGCCTCAAGGTGGACGCCAACGGTTGCGTGATCATCGGCCAGAGCCTGGAGCTGAAGGGTGTGACCTTCGAGTTCAACAGCGCCAAGCTGCAACTCAACGCCCAGACCGTGCTCGACTACGTGGTGAAGGGCATGAAGGGTCAGCCCAGCATGTCGGTCGAAATTGCCGGCCACACCGACTCTGTAGGCCCGCAGGCTGTGAACCAGAAGCTCTCCGAGAAGCGCGCTGCCTCGGTGCGTGACTATCTCGTCTCGCAGGAAATCGACGCAGGCCGCCTGACCGCCAAGGGCTACGGCGAGACCCAGCTGCTGGTCAACCCCGACCCCGATGCACTGAGCCGCGAGCGCAACCGTCGCGTGGTGTTTGTGGTGGTGGGCCAATAGGCCCGCTATCCAGCCCACCAACCCAATGAACGTCAAAGGAATGACCATGAAAACCAAATCCACGGCGAAAGCCACCACGATCAACCTGATTGGCGCCGCCATGACGGTGGTGCTGCTTGTTGGCTGCTCGGCAGATGATGGCGGTGTGGTGACGCTGCCCGGCACCCCGGTGCCCGTGCCCACGCCGCCCGGCCCGTCGCCCACCATCACCCTCACGGCCACGCCCAGCAATGTGGCAGCTGGCGGCACCACGATGATTGCCCACAACGCCACCGATGCGCAGAGCTGCGTGGCCTCCGGCGCCTGGATGGGCGACAAGGGCGTGAGCGGCAGCGAAACCATCACGGTGCCCTCCACCGGCGGCAGCTACACCTACACGCTCACCTGCACCAGCAGCACCGGCCAGCAGACGGCGCAGTCCGTCACCGTGCTGGTGTCTGGCAATGCCGGCGATCCGGGCGCCATCACGGGCGAGCCGAACGACGGCACCATCCCGACCACGGTGGTCGAAGACGGCGCAACGCTGCCCAACAACTTCGTCTGCACCGCCAGTGCCCGCACCTACGGCCCCAACCCCGTGACGGCCGTCAATGCCAATGGTCTCGTCGGCAGCGCGGTGACCGATCTGCTGGATTTCCTCGGCGCCGGCACAGTGACCGAACTACAGAACAGCGTCGTCGCCAAGGAACTGGTGGTGGATGGCAGCCTGAGCACTGCGGCTCAATACAACCTTTCGGTGGGTCTGCTGGGTGGCGCGATCAGCTCGCTGGATCTGTTCGTGGGCCTCAACAGCCCCGCACCAGCGCAGAAGTACGCGGTGTTCCTGGTGAGCTTCCCCATCGCCACGGCCGAGCTGTCCTTGCTGCAGTCCATCACGGTCAACACCTTCCTCAACGGCACGTTGCAGGAAACTGCCGAGATCGACGCCAGCACGCTGGATCTGGCGGGTCAGGTCTCCACCGCCGATACGCTGCGCTTCGTGGGCTTGAGAGCCACGGTGCCTTACGACGCCGCCACCATCAGCCTGAGCCCCACGCTGGTTTCCGCCAACGTCGGCAATGCCATGAACGTGCACGAGCTGTGCACCGATGGCTTCTTCATTGCCCCGGCTGCCGCGCCGTAAGCGTTTCGCAGTAACTCAAAAACCCCGCCAGCAGCCATGCTGGCGGGTTTTTTTGTTGGGGACTAACGCCGCGCCAGCGCGCCCTTCATCACGCCCTCATAGGCACGCACGGCCACGGCCTTTCCGGGCTGTGCGGCGGCAATCTCTACGGCGAGGTGTTCGGCAATTTCCTCCACGGTGCTGTCGGTATCTTGACCCAGCACATAGCAACGTGGCTTGGGCAGGGCCAGCTCGAAGTGGCCCTCCGGTGCGGTGTAGGCCAGGCGCACGCGGCTGCCGTCGTCGGCCACCAGATGCTGGCCGGTGATCAGGTAGATGTCGCGAAAGCGCTCAGCCCACTCGGCTTCGAGCGCTGCGCTGCGCACGCCATCGAGCGTGATGGCAATGCGCGAGCGGTGTCCGTGGGCAATGCGCTGGCAGGCGCCCTGGTGCTTGGCGAGCCCATGTGTGTAGTGGTAGCTCGCGCCTTCAATGTGCTCGTGCCGCAGAGAGATGCCGATGCGCGCGACATTGGCCGGCACCACCGCCGCCAGCTGCGGGGTGAGATGCGCAATCAGCGCTTCGGGCGTGACGCGAGCGGCTTCCAGCAGGGTGAGCGCGCAGGCCGGGGCGATGTGCTCGATGCCGCCCACCTGCGACATGAACTGCGTGTGCAGCCGCCCATCGGCGAGGGTGGTGGTCTGCTGAGCGGGGTAGTGCAGGGGCACAATCAGCGTGTGATCGGGGCCGTCATCAATCGCTCGCTTGAGCAGCTTCTTGACGCTGCCGAAGTCGAGCACCATCGACTGCTCATCGAGGGCGCCCTCCAGTTCGAGGTCCACAATCCAGCTCTCACCCACCAGCCCGCGCTCGGGGCAGAGGTAGCTGGCGTCGATGACGGTGAGTTGTTCGACGAAGAGGGTGGTCATGGCAGGGCGGGCTGAACGGCCGCGCATTATCGGGCAGGTCAGGCTGTTCTGGGCCGCGCTCGCAGCGGGCTGATGCAATGTTCTGGTGGCGGTTCAGCGCCCGTGGCAGGCTGCCGCCACTTTCTCGCTCCCTCGCTCGAACATGACCGCCGACGTCGCCCTACTCACCACCGCCGAACGTACGGCCTTCATCCACACCGCCCGTTACGAAGAGGCGCTGCGCCTGAGTGACACCTTGGCGGCACGCTGGCCTGATGCCGTGCGGAGTTTCGACTTCGGCATCACCCCAGAAGGCCGGCCGCTGCGTGCGCTCATCGCCACCCGCACGGGTGCGCTGGGTGCCGCGGCGCTGCGCGAACAACAGGTACCGGTGCTGTGCTGGCAGGGCGGCATCCACCCCGGCGAGAGCGATGGCAAGGATGCCGGCTTCATGGTGCTGCGCGAACTGCTGGCCAACCCGGCCGCAGATGACCCACTCAAGCACATCGCCATCCTGTTCATCCCCGTGCTGAATGTGGATGGCCACGAGCGCTTCGGCCGGCACAACCGCCCCAATCAGGTGGGGCCTGCGGAGATGGGCTGGCGCACCAATGCGCAGAATTACAACCTCAACCGCGACTACATGAAGGCGGACTCGCCAGAGATGCAGGCGGTGCTGCGACTGCTGACCGAGTGGGACCCCATTGTCTACGCCGATCTGCACGTCACCGACGGTGCGGACTTCCAGCACGACGTATCGGTGCAGGTCGAGCCCATCCACCAGGGGGCGACAGGCTTGCGGGCGGCGGGCGTCGCCATGCGCGATGCGGTGATCGCCGAGCTGGCGTCACAGGGCTCGCTGCCGCTGTCGTTCTATCCCAACCTGGTGGTGGAAGACGACCCCGCCTCAGGATTTACGGAAGACGCCTATCTGCCGCGCTTCTCCACCGGCTACGGCGCGCTGCGTAACCGCTACGCCCTGTTGCTCGAAACCCATAGCTGGAAGGACTACCAGACCCGCGTGAGGGTGACCTGCAACACCCTGCGCGCCCTGGTGCGGCAAACCGCAGCCCAAGGTGCGACATGGCTGCGACTCGCGGCCGCAGCGGATGCCGAGGCCATCGCCCTGGGCGGTGAGCCGGTGGAGCTGGACCACGACGCCGGCGACGCCGTGACGATGATCGACTTCCTGGGCTATGCCTATACGCGTGAACCGTCGGCCATCAGCGGCGCACTGGTGACCCGCTACGACCCCAGCACCCCTGAGGTCTGGCAGGTGCCGTATCGCAACACGCTGGTGGTCACCGCCTGGGGCACCGCGCCCAGAGCCGGCTACTACGTGGCGGCGGGCTATGCGCCCCCCATCGCCGAGCGACTGGCTGCGCACGGCATTCGGTTCAGCCGTCTTGCCGAAGCGCGCGAGGCCGTGGCCGTGCAGGCCTTTCGCGCGACCGATGCCCAGCTCACCCCCGGCACCTTCGAGGGTCGCACCATGCTCAAGGTGGAAGGCGCCTGGCAGCCTGAAACCCGCGGGCTGTCGGTGGGCAGCCTGTTTGTGCCCATTGCCCAGCCGCTGGCGCGCGTGGTGGTGGCGCTGTTCGAGCCGCACTCGCCAGATTCCTTCCTCGCCTGGGGCTTCTTCAATGCCGCCTTCGAGCAGAAGGAATACGCCGAGCCCTATGTGGCAGAACAAATGGCGCGCGAGCTGCTGGCGGCCAACCCGGCGCTGATGGAAACCTTCAAGGCCCGGCTCGCCAGCGATGCCGCCTTTGCCGCCAGCCCCAGGGCGCGGCTGGATTTCTTCTACTGCCGCCATCCCTCCTGGGATGAGCAATACCGTTTGGTGCCGGTGTATCGCGCCGAATAGTTGGATTACGCTCTCGCCACAAGCGGCAGGATCGCCGCAGATGGAGGAGACAGCCATGAGTAAGGTCGGAGCCTGCGCCTCGGCGTTGGCCGCGGTGCTGCTGGTCGCATGCAGTGGGGCCGCGCCAGATTCCATGACATTGGCCGATGTGCCGGCCGCCAACCCACCGCCGCCCCTGGCCGCACCCGGAGCGAGCTGTGATGCGCGGTACGGCAATCCGCCGCGCGCGGAGGTCAATTCACTCACGGGGCTGCTGCAACTCACCAGTCTCTGCACCACGCTCTACGGCGAGAGCCTGAGTTTCACCGATGCCAACGGCACGCCACGGTCGGCCTGTCTGGTGTCGCCACCGGGCACCGCACCCGCGTCACCCCGACCCCTGCTGGTGTGGTTGCACCCCAGCCTGTTCCCCATGGACTCCGTGCTGGTAACCGATCTGCCGGCGCGCCTGTTCACCGCCGATCTCAGCGGCGATGCGACGCGCCCCGGGTTCTCGCTGCTGCTGGTGGCGGGGCGCGACACCGAACACTTCTACCCCTTCCCCGATGACACGGGCCTGGGCTGGGACAACTGGTATCGCAACCTCGACCGCAGCAGCCCGGCGCTGAATGTCGATGTCGCCACCATCGATCACTTCATTGCCGAAGTGAAATCGCGCGACATCGTCGATGAAAAGCGCGTGTATCTCAGCGGCTGGAGCAACGGCTCGGCCATGGCCCAGCTCTATGGCCTCAACACGCCGGGTATTGCGGCGGCGGCGGTGTACTCCGCGCCCAACCCCTTCAATGACTCCACCGATCCCTGTCCGCAGGCTGCCTTCGGCAACAACCCGCTGGCCATGCTCCACGTCGGTAACCAGTGCGACATCATCGGCATCTGCGATTCCTCCGAGGCTCTGCTGGACGAGTTGGACCGCCGTGGCCTCGCCGCGCCAGTGCAGGGCATCCGCGTCGGCAATCTGCTGGAGGAAGTGCAGGGTTGCTCGGCCGCCTGTGCAGCGCCGGCCAATCCGGCCAATGTGGGGGGCAGCAGTCCGCTTGGCGCCATCAACCATCTGCGCTGGCCGTTTGGCTATACCGACCGCATGCTGAATTTCTTGAGGGATCACCCGCTGCCTTGACTCAGGCCGCGGCGGCAGGCGAGGGCGCGCGGTTGCTAAACTGCGCGCCCTTTTGGTTTGGCCGCACTCATGTCCGTCGTTACCCGCTTCGCCCCGTCGCCCACGGGTTTCCTGCACATCGGCGGCGCGCGCACGGCGCTGTTCTCCTATTTGTATGCCAAGCGCTTCGGCGGCAAGTTCCTGCTGCGCATTGAAGACACCGACCGCGAGCGCTCCACGCAGGCCGCGGTGGATGCGATCTTCGAGGGCATGCAGTGGCTGGGGCTCACCAGCGACTTCGGCGAGATTTATCAAACCAAGCGCTTCGATCGCTATGCCGAAGTGATTGCGCAGATGCTCGAAGCAGGCACTGCCTACCACTGCTATGCCAGCCGTGAAGAACTCGACGCCATGCGCGCCGAACAGCAGGCCCGCAAGGAAAAGCCGCGCTACGACGGCCGCTGGCGGCCTGAGGCCGGCAAGGTGCTGCCTCCCATCCCCGAAGGCATGAAGCCCACCGTGCGCTTCAAGAATCCGCAGGAAGGTGAGGTGGTGCTGAACGACCTCATCAAGGGCAAGATTGTTTTCAGCTCCGATGAGCTGGACGACCTCATCATCGCCCGCGCCGATGGCGTGCCCACCTACAACTTCTGCGTGGTGGTGGACGACATGGATATGGGCATCACCCACGTCATCCGTGGCGACGACCATGTCAACAACACGCCGCGCCAGATCAACATGATCAAGGCCCTGGGTGCCACCCCGCCGCAGTACGCGCATGTGTCGATGATTCTCGGAGCCGATGGCGCCAAGCTCAGCAAGCGCCACGGCGCGCTGGGCGTCATGGAATACCGCGCGATGGGCTTCACGCCCGATGCCATCCTGAACTACCTCGTGCGCCTGGGCTGGAGCCACGGCGATCAGGAGCTGTTCACCCGCGAGGAGATGATTGCGAAGTTCGACTTCGACCACGTGAGCGCCTCGCCCGCGCGCTTCGACATGGAGAAGGCGTACTGGGTGAGTCACCAGTATTTGAAGAGTGCCGATGTCGCCGTGATCGAGCCTGAGTTCGACTGGCACCTGCGTCAGATCGACAGGCCGGGCAACGCTGCTCATATCGTCAGGCCTCTCCCCTTTTCGCGCCTTGGCACTCCCGCACGCGTGCGTTAAACGTCCGCTTCCATTCATGAATCTCAAGTACAGTGGCGGGATCTCCGATCTGAACCAACTCCTAAGCAAAAACTCCAGACGCGGAAATTAGCTGAAGGGCGGCGCCGGGGGTCCCACCGGAAAAAGGGGTTATGGGGGTACGTGGTTCAGATTTTCGCGGGCGCCGCCCCTCCGCCACCCGTCGGCGGCCCCGGCCATCA
>CAMTXV010000181.1:0-1953 GCA_947085665.1 uncultured Sinobacteraceae bacterium
CACCGCACGAGCCACACTCTTTCCCTACACGACGCTCTTCCGATCTGGCCTCGGTGTTTGTTGTGGCCTGCGGCGATGAAGTGCGCTGTGCAAAGGTCTACAAAGAGGCCGAGCACCGCGGCTTTCACAAGCTCGCCCAGTACCAGGAAGGCCGCAAGGCCAGAGGTAGCCGCGATGCCCGCGCCATGGGCAAGGGCGGTAGCCGCCACGGCCGCAAGCAGGCCGAAGAAGAATGGAAGAACGCCGAGGTGGAGGCCCTGTACCGCCTCGACTACGCCGGCGTGCGCGTGCCCAAGCCGCATGGCGTGTATGCCGGCGTGCTGCTGATGGAACTGGTCTGCGATGCCGAGGGCAACCCGGCGCCGCGCCTGAACGATGTCGACATCACGCCCGAGCAGGCCCGCGAATGGCATGCCTTCATGATGCGGCAGATCGTGCTGATGCTCTGCGAGGGGCTGATCCACGGCGACCTGTCGGAATACAACGTGCTGGTGGATGCCCACGGGCCGGTGGTGATCGACCTGCCGCAGGCCGTGAGTGCCGCCAGCAACAACAATGCGTTTTCCATGCTGGAGCGCGATGTGAACAACATGCGCTCCACCTTTGGCCGCTCCGCACCCGAGCTGCTCGAAACGCAATACGCCCGCGAAATCTGGAAGCTGTTCCAGGCCAGCGAACTCACACGCGAGAGCGTGCTGACGGGCGAGTTTGTGGATGACCGGCCCGAAGCCGATGTGGAGGCGGTCCTCAACCAGATTGAAGAGGCGCGGCTCGAAGCCGAAGCCCGCCAGCGCGGACGCGACGAGGCGGAGCAGCTGGCGCAGCAGCAGTAGGCGGGCGAGGGCGCTCAGCCCTCGTCGTCATCCCCGGCCACGCTGCTTACATCCAGCGGCACCGCATCAGCTAGCAGCAGCCGCTGCGCCAGCACGGCCGCCTGCGTGCGCCGATACAAGCCGAGCTTGCGCAAGATGGCCGTCACGTGCGCCTTGATGGTGGCCTCGGTCACTTCCAGATCGTAGGCAATCTGCTTGTTCAAGCGGCCCTCGGCCAGGTGCATGAGCACCTTCAGCTGCTGCGGCGAGAGGCTGGCCACGCGGCGGGCCAGCTGGGCATCGGCGTCGTTGGGCGCGGTGGCGGCTTCAGGCGGCGTCCACAGCTGGCCGTCGAGCACGGCGGTGAGTGCGGTGGTGAGCACTTCGAGCCCTGAGGACTTGGGAATGAAACCGGCGGCGCCGAAGTCCAGGGCGCGGTGGATGATGCTGGCCTCCTCGTCGGCCGAGACCATCACCACCGGCACGCTCGGGTGCTGCGCGCGCAGCCACACCAGCGAGGAATAGCCCTGCACGCCGGGCATGCGCAAATCCAGCAGCACCAGGTCGGCCTCGGGCGCTGCAGCCACCACGGTCTGCAAGGCTTTGAAGCTATCTGCCTCGGTCACCGCCGCACCCGGCAGCACGCGCTCCACAGCGAGCCTGAGTGCGGCACGAAACAGCGGGTGATCGTCGGCAATGATCACCACCGGTTGCAGGTGGACTGGGGGCGTGGCGGAGGCGGCAGTGCTCATGGGCCGCAGTGTAGGCAGGTTGGATGCCGCACCCCGCCTACGACTTTGGTCGCAGTGCCGGGCGAACCGGGCTGCTTTTAGACCTAAGGCGAATGGGCGCGCGGGCTGGGCGCGCGCAGTCTCGGCGCCGTGGCTCTGACAAGGCCCGAGCACCCCAAGAGTTCAAACCAAAAAAAGCCAGAGGAGAATCCATGTCACTGCCCCTTGCTGTCCCCTCGTTGCGTCTATCCCCCTACCAACAGGCGCTGAGAGCCTTGTGCGTGGCGGCGCTGCTCAGCCCGGCCGCTGCCTTTGCCCAAGCTGCCAGCAGCAGCGATACCGCTGCTGCCGTCAGCGAGCTGCGCCAGCGGCTGGAAGTGCTCGAAGCCCAGCTGGCCGCCGAGAAAGCC
>CAMTXV010000182.1:0-6185 GCA_947085665.1 uncultured Sinobacteraceae bacterium
ACGCTCTTCCGATCTCATCGCTGCTGAAATTGTCTTGGTTGACGAACTCGCTGCGCAGGCGCAGGTCGAGCGTGGGCGTGCCTTTCAGCAGCGCATCAGGCAGCGAAGCCGCAGACGACAGGCCGCAGAAGGCCGTGGCCGCGAGGGCCAGAGGGAAACGGTTCATGGCGTCTCCCTTAGGCGGCGAGCGGGGCGGAGAGCTGCGTGCGTGCCAGGGCCGCGCGCTCGTTCAGGGCATCCTCATAGAGCTTGGCCTCGCGCGCCTTGTGCTCGGCGGTGAAGCGCACGCCAATCGCCGCGACCGCCGACACCAGCACGCAGATGCCGAGAATGTGCAGGCCCGATTCGATACTCACCGTGCCCTTCATCAAAAAGCCCGCCGCCACCGCACCAACGTTGCCGCCCGCCCCGATGATGCCCGCCACACCACCGAGCGCATCGCGGTCGATGAAGGGCACCAGGCTGTAGGTGGCCCCGCAGGCCATGTGGGTGAAGAGGCCGAAGATCAGCATCATCGGAATGGCGAGTGCGAGCGAGTCACTCGCTGCCCAAGCCAAGAGGCCAATGCCCTCGCCGACAATGAGCGCGAACAGCAGCTTGCTGCGGCCATCGAGCCCTTTGGTCTTGGCAATGCGATCCGACACCATGCCGCCGAGGGCGCGCGCGAACAGTGCCAGCAGGCCGAAGCTGCCGGCGGCGAGGCCCGCCGTTTTCAGATCGAGCTGGAAACGATCCGTGTAGTAGAGCGCCGCGATGTTGTGAATGGTGATCTCCACGCCGAAGCAGGCCGCATAGGTGACGAACAGCAGCCACACGCGATAGTTGCCGGCCGCGCGCTTGAAGTTTTTCCAGCCGCCTTTCTTCTCGATCACTGGCAGCTTGCCCGCAGCGCGCAGGTCCACCAGATCGCCTTCCGGCGTGTCCTGCGTGTAGCGCCAGTAGGCCACGGCCATCAGCAGCATGAGCACGCCCGGCACGATGAGCGCGATGCGCCAGCCGAAGGCGGCGTCGGCACCGAAGTAGAGGATGGCGGCGAGAATCAGCGGCATCAGGGTCTGCGTTGCACCCCCACCGGCATTGCCCCAACCCGCAGCCGCCGCGTTGGCGGTGCCGACCACATTGGGCGCGAACATCACGCTCGTGTGGTACTGGGTGATGACGAAGCTCGCCCCAATCGCACCGATGCAGAGGCGCAGAAACAGGAAGGCTTCATAGGTCTGCGCGAAGGCGATGCCCAGCACCGGCAGCGCACCGAAGGCGAGCAACCCGGTGTAGGCGCGGCGCGGACCGAACTTGTCGCACAGCGGCCCGATGAGCAGGCGCACCAGAATGGTCACGGCCACGGCCGCGATGTTCATGTTGGCGATCTGATCTTTAGTGAACCCGAACTCGCCCTTGATGGCGGGCATGAGGGGTGCAATGGCAAACCACGCAAAGAAGCAGACGAAGAACGCCGCCCACGTCATGTGGAAAGCCCGCATCTGGGGCGTGGCAAAACTGAAGAGATCAATTTTTGTGGCTTTCGCGGATTTCATTGGCGGTCCCTTGAAGAGGTGGAGTTCTGAAGCGAGCTGCTTTGCTCGCGCTTCCGTGACCGCCGTTGGCCACAACCTCATTCAAGCAATGGGCGTGCCATTTGTTCAGGCTCAATGCCACACGCAACTCGTATGCGCCCCGACAACCATGCCTCCTCGGCCCCATCACATTAAGGTGCGAAGAGTTCGCGCGAAACAACCTATCTGACGGCGCAAAGATGATTTTTTTAGTATTCTCACGCGGTTTTATCACGAGAACTTAGATGTTAGTGTCCTTCGCCTTGTCCAACTTTCGCTCCTTTTTTGAGGAGGAAACGTTCTCCCTTGTGGCCAGCACGCGGTTGGCTGGCGCTCATACAGAACACGCCATCGCCATTCCTGGATCGGAAGAAAGAGTATTGCGTTCAGCCGTTATTTATGGCGCGAACGGAGCAGGGAAATCCAACCTTTTCCGAGCTTTGCGCTATTTGCGCGATGCTGCGATTAATCCTAGGAACAAGAAGAAGGGCACCGGAAGGGAGGCCTTTCGCTTCAGTTCGGGTCACAACGCCACTACTGATTTCGATCTGCAATTTATCGCCAGAGACCAGCTTTACCGCTACGGTCTCAAACTTGACGACAGCAGAGTTACTGAAGAATGGTTGGTGGCTGTAAATGGAGCTAGCGAGAAGGCTATTTACGAGCGTCGGACAGACAGCGATGGAGCCGTAAAAGTTGAAGTCAATGCACTCAAGGACAACAGCAAAAAACTTAAAGCGCTAGCCACTGTGGGCGGGCCAGAAAACCAGACTTTCCTCTCTACTATTCGAGCAACGCTGAATGCGGCAGATATTGGTAACGAGATTTCGGCGGTACTGGATTGGTTTAAAAACCAGTTGCACCTAGTGGCTCCTGACGAGGATGTAGCGCCGATTGGTGGAATGCTTGCTCACGAAGCAGATTTTCTTTCGTTCGCCAGTGCATTTCTAAAAGCATCTTCTACGGGCGTGGATTATTTGAAAGTCGAAAAAAAGGAGATATCCGAAGAAGAGTTACGCGCTTTCCTACCAAAAAAAATGGCAGAACAAGCGATTGATCGACTGAGCAAAGAGGATGCACAACGCCTTTTGTTTACAAATGAAGGGGCAGGTTTCGATCTGTTGCTTGAAAAAGCAGAAGAAAATCATTTTTATCAAATCACGATACAAGCTGCACATGAAATTGATGGTAGTGATGCTGTGCATCTTGATCTCACAGAAGAGTCTGATGGCACGCAACGTTTATTGAATCTGCTGCCTGCTCTCTACCAGCTCAGAAACGAGAACGCTGTTTATGTAATCGATGAAATTGATCGCAGCCTGCATCCCAAGCTTGTTTACGATTTCCTCGAATTTTTTCTGAAGTCTTGTGAGCAAGGACATAGACAGGTTTTGGTTACAACGCATGAGTGCAATCTCTTGAATCTTGACCTTCTCCGACGTGATGAGATTTGGTTCGCAGAGAAAGATTCAAAGGGTGCCACCCACTTGGTCGCACTTTCTGATTTCAAGGTGCGTAACGATCTAGATGTTCGCAAACACTATCTAGAGGGTCGATTTGGAGGCATTCCATTTCTTGGCGATTTGCGGCGACTCCAAGACTCGACAAATAGCACTTCATGAGCCTACTAGCTCGCAAACCAAGACCCCTGAAACGTGATGCTACATCTCTAAGGGATGACCGGCTTTTTATCGTTGCCTGTGACGATACGTATGCCCCGAAGCAGTATTTGGAGATGTTCCGACTGTCTCGCGTACAGATTCACGTTATAGCCACCGAAGACGGCACCTCGGCCGCACCCCATGTGCTTGAACGGCTCATAGCTGCGTCCGTTAGTGCTGAGAATGACGATGAGCGCTGGATGTTGCTGGATGTGGATCACTGCACTCAACTTAATCACAGGGCTAGCTACATCAAAGCGATAAGTGATGCATGTCAGCGCGGGATTCAAGTAGCTCTGAGCAATCCCAGCTTTGAGTTATGGCTGCTTTTGCATCATATTGAAGAAACGGGTGTCAGATCGTTGCTTAGTGCTAGGGAAGTTGAATCGCGGTTGCGTGAGGTGATTGGCGAATACAACAAGACCAAATTGAATCCAGCGCACTTTCCTTTAAGCACAGTGGCAACAGCGTGTGAAAGGGCAGCGCGATTAGGAGAAGGAGTTGGCGGGGGACACAATCCCGATGGCAACAAAACCGATGTCCATCTTCTGATCCGCTCTATCGTTTCAAAGGCACTACCCTCGCAATTACCTGAAGTCCTCAGAGGGCTCTTGTCTGATAGGGCCTAATGAGAACTGGTAGCGAAGCGTAACTCTTCCTTCTAAGCGACTAGAGGCTTGATCTGCCGAAGGATGCCAATCTGTCACAGCCGCAAAGCTTGGTAATGGCAATCCGCTAGCTGCGTTCGGCCTTCACCAACGCAATCAACTGCCGCAACTCCGGCACGCAGCTGCCGCAGTTGGTGCCGCACTTGAGCTTCGCACCCAGGGCTTCTGGCGTAGCACAGCCCTCGCGGATGGCAGCAGCAATCGGATTGCGGCCAATGCCGAAGCAGGAGCAGATCGTGGGCCCCGCATCCATGCCCGGCGTCGCAGCCTGGCCTGCGAGCAGGGACATGCGATCCAGGTCGCTCAATGCGTTTTGCGCGAACAGGCCACTGAGCCAGCGGCGTGCGGGCAGGTCTTCTGGTCGGGGGGAAAGGAACACGCAGGCGCTTAAGCGTTCGCCCTCGATCAGTGCGCCGCGATACAGGCCCTCGCTCGCATCGCGGGTGTCGAGCCAGTCGGGGTCGTCGCTCGATGCACCCAGCAGCTGATGCGCCCAGGTGCCCCAGTCCGCCGGCTCGCCGCGGCCGGCGAACTCGGTGCGGATGAACTGTGTGCCTTGCACGCGCGTCCACCACGCGAGATGCGGCAGGGTGCGTAGCGTCGTTTCATTGAGCGGCTGGCGGCTGAGCACGAAGCCGTACCACTGCACGAAGAACGGCTCGATGCGCGCGGGCGTGTGCTTGAACTCCGGCTCGCCGGAAATGGGATCGACCACCGGGTTCACCAGGCTGCCCACGCGCGCATCGGAGGCGGTGGTGCCGTTCCAGTGGATGGGCACGAACAGCTGACGGCGCGCGACGGCACTGGTGGCGCGCACGCGCACCACACAGCTGCCCCATTGCGTGACGACGCGCGCGAGGCGGTCGTGTTGCACGCCCCAGCCCATCGCATCCTGCGGGTGGATTTCGACGAAAGGTTCGGCGCTGTGGTCGGCGAGCTTTGGTGACTTGCCGGTGCGCGTCATCGTGTGCCAGTGGTCGCGCACGCGGCCGGTGTTGAGCACCAGCGGCCAGTCGTCGTTGATCTTGTTGGCCGGGTCGCGCGGCATCAGCGGCAGCAGGCGGGCTTTGCCATCTGCGTGGGCATAGCGGCCGTCGGTGAAGAGCCTTGAGGGTGCTTCGCTGGGGTTGCCAGGGGCTTGCAGTACGGGCCATTGCAGGGGTTGCAGATTGTCGTACTGCTCGGCGCTCAGGCTGATGAGGCCGCGTAGGTTGAGTTGTCTTGGGACGTTGCGCTCTTGCGCCGCATCCTCCCTCACCCGCGTTTGGCTTACTGGAGACTGCCATTGGGCAGTCTCCAGCCCGGCCAAACGCCCACTCCCGGAGGGAGAGGGGTTCTCGTTTTCTTCCTTCTCCCCTTGGGAGAAGGTGTCGCGGAGCGACGGATGAGGGAGCGCAGCCGCGTCATTCCGCTCAGCCGTCAGCGCCGCGTGCTCGACGAAGATTTCATGCGCCGAGCTGTAGTCGAACCCCTGCGCAAACCCGATGCGCTTACCCACTTCAGCCAGCGCCCACCAATCCGCTTTCGCCTCGCCCGGTGCGGGCAGAAAGGCACGCTGGCGCGAGATGCGGCGGTCGCTGTTGGTGACGCTGCCGTCCTTCTCGCCCCAAGCCAGTGCGGGCAGCAGCACATGGGCGAGATCAGCGGTGTCGGTGCGGGCCATCACTTCGCTCACCACCACGAGAGGGCATTTGAGCAGCGCTTCCTTCACGCGATCAGCATCGGGCAGGCTAACCACCGGGTTGGTCGCCATGATCCACACCGCCTTCACCTTGCCGCTGTGAATGGCCTCGAACAGATCGACCGCCTTCAGGCCCTGCTGGTCGGCGATGACTGGCGACTGCCAGAAGTTCTGCACCAGTGCGCGGTGCTCGGCGTTGCCGATGTCGAGGTGCGCGGCGAGCATGTTGGCTAAGCCCCCCACCTCGCGGCCGCCCATGGCATTGGGCTGGCCGGTGACTGAAAAGGGCGTGGCCCCCGGCTTGCCGATGCGACCCGTGTAGAGGTGGCAGTTGATGATGGCGTTGACCTTGTCGGTGCCGCTGCTCGACTGGTTCACGCCCTGCGAAAAGGCAGTGACCACCTTTTCGGTGCGCGCCCAGAGTGCATAGAACTGGCGCAGCTTTTCTTCCGACAGCTTGCAGGCCTTGGCCACATGCGCGAGCGAGCCGCCGGTTTGCACCGCAAGCGCCACGGCACTGTCGGCACCGTTGGTGTGTTGCGCGACAAAATCAGCATCCATCACGCCGTGTTCGTGCAGCCAGGCGAGCAGGCCGTTGAACAGGCGCACATCGCTGCCGGGG
>CAMTXV010000183.1:0-4333 GCA_947085665.1 uncultured Sinobacteraceae bacterium
AGTTCGGTCCCTATCTGCCGTGGGCGTTTGAAGTTTGAGAGGAGTTGACCTTAGTACGAGAGGACCGGGTTGAACATATCTCTGGTGTTCCAGTTGTCACGCCAGTGGCATCGCTGGGTAGCTAAATATGGACGGGATAACCGCTGAAAGCATCTAAGCGGGAAGCCCACCTCAAGATGAGACTTCACAGGGATTTAATCCCTCTAAAGAGCCCATGTAGACCACATGGTTGATAGGCGCGGTGTGTAAGTCTGGTAACAGATTCAGCTAACGCGTACTAATTGCTCGTGCGGCTTAACCATATAACGCTCAAACATTCTTTGTTGAGTCGTTAAGCCCATAGATATTGAGACGACACTTTGTTCAACTACAAATCAATTTATTGCCAACTGAAAATCTCAGTTGGTTAACAGTTTGCTTGGCGGCAATAGCGAGTTGGAACCACCTGTTCCCATCCCGAACACAGAAGTGAAACGACTTAGCGCCGATGATAGTGTGGCAATAGCCATGTGAGAGTAGGACACTGCCAAGCTCCAAACACGAAACCCCGAATCGAGAGATTCGGGGTTTTTTGTTTTTCTGATTTGTCGTTTATTGATTAATCCGCAATTGCTCAAGAACCTTGGCTTCGAGGTCAGCACCGTAACCCGGGCCGTAGCCGTAGTAAATGAAGGTAACCTTGCCGCTCGGATTTAAAATGAAGGCGCTTGGCAGCTTGCGTGGCGCGAACTCACGAGAACCGAGACCAAGCAAATCCACAATCATCGGATAGCTCACAGGGTGTTTCTTTAGAAATGCCAAAGCTTTATCAGGATCATCATCAAGGTTGACTCCGAGAATCTCAAATCGATCAGCGTGACCGTAGCGCCGGATTCGACTTCTCAGCCCCTCCAGTTCAGGCATTGAAATGATGCACGGGCCACACCAGCTGGCCCAGAAATCGATGATGAGAACCTTGCCTCTAAAATCTGAAACACGATATTTACGATCATCAATCAAGCTGCGACCAAAAATATCTGGAGCTTGTTGCCCTGGTTGTACCGCTGCCACCTTTGATGTGTAGCTGACGGCAACAGTGATCAGTGCGAGTTTCGCGAATGACGCTTTCAAAGTTGATTTCATGGATTCATCGCTGAAGCGCGATTCCGATTCCCAAGCGCGTAACGCTTCGGTTGTAGTCGATCAAGCTCTCGCCGTAGCCGTTGAATGCGCGAACAAACACAGCCCCGACTGGCCCAATTTCGATGCTGTAATCAGCCTGCACGGCCCCTCGAGATGTGGCCGTGTTTCCTCGAATCATCACGTCTAACAAACTGTTTCTCCAAGGAAAATCCCTTCGGTAGCGAAGCTCCGCGTAGCCGGTGTAATCGCTGAGATCCGGATTGTCATCGCGTTGCGGATCGGTCAGCGCCCGACCACGTTCTTCAGGAAGTCGATACCAGGCTTTCAGTTGCCACACCTCCCTGCCCCGTGCCCAGTGGGGCTGAATGTAGATCCGGTTGTATGAACGCGACTCCGGCAACTCCTGCCCGTTCGATTCGTGCTCAATCCCAGCGTCAAACGACCAGCTGGGAAAGCTGCCGAAGGGCTTCGGAATGCGAGTGAAGAACTCAGGATTGAAATTGTTCTCGCGGAAAGGCTTGCTGTTGGTCGTGTTGTAGACCTGGAAAAAGGATTTCTGCGAGTAACCAAAGTACAAGGCACCGGCGCCGTAATCCCAGAGCTGTGCCTTGGCCGAGAGCTGAAACACAAACTCACTTTCCCGCCCATCGAAGCGCGGTGAGTAAGTGAAGGGCATCAGGAAGGTGGGTTTGTGCAGCGAAAATCCCGAACAGGTGTTGTAAATCGCTGCGGCGGTCTGACCACGCTGCACGGGGGCGCCATAGTCTCTGAGCGAGCAGCCGGTCTGCACTCTCTTTGGAGTGAGCAACACGGGGGCCGCGTTCGGTGTCTCGGCAGGCACTACGACCGGTCGACTGACATTGCTCACCGGCGACGTGCCTGCAGAATCGGCCGGTGCATCAGCCGGAGCCGGTGCCGGGTTCAGCAAAGGCACATCACCAGGCGCGGCAGGGACGACCGAGGGGAGCGGCGAGGCGGGAGCACTTAACGCCTCTGAAGGCTGCGCCCCAGCCAGCGACGCTTGCAACAGCGCTGCTCCGGCGGCCGAGATGACGGAAGATCTTGCCGCAATACGGTAGGTCATTAGCGCATCAGTCGATCGAGTCGCTCAAGCATAAGCGCATAAAATGCCATCACGCCAAGTTGAAACCCAAAGATAAGACGAGCAAGGGAACTGCATGCTCCAAGAAGCCGCTTTGTTTCTCGCTGCAGCAGTCATTTTCGTGCCTCTGTTCAAGCGGGCGCGAATGGGGGCCGTGCTGGGATATCTCACCGCTGGATTAGTGATTGGGCCGTACGGTCTAGGACTGGCAAGCGATGCAGAAGCGGTTCTGCATTTCTCCGAGTTCGGCGTCATTCTTTTGCTTTTCGTGATCGGACTTGAGCTTCAGCCGGCGAGACTCTGGCGTTTGCGCAGGGAAGTATTTGGTTTTGGTGGCGCCCAGGTTCTGCTCACCACTGCACTGTTGTGCCTACCCGCGAGAGCACTGGGTCTGGACTGGAATGCAGCGCTCGCCATCGCCTTTGCGCTGTCGCTGTCTTCAACGGCGCTGGTGCTTCAACTACTGGGTGAGCGCCACGAACTGACGGCCCATCACGGGAGACAAGCTTTTGCTGTGCTCCTGTTTCAGGACCTCGCAGTCATCCCCTTCCTCGCCCTCGTGCCATTGCTCGCGCCACAGGCTGCGGAACACGCCGCCGATTGGCGTATGGCCGTGGCTGCTGTCGCCGCGATCGCAGGTGTCGTGATCGTCGGACGCTACCTATTGCGCCCCCTGTTGCGCATGTTAGCCAGCACCGAGGTGCCGGAGGTTTTCACCGCAGCGGCCTTGCTACTGGTCGTTGGTGTCTCACTCTTGATGCAGTCAGTCGGCCTCACTGCCTCTCTGGGCGCGTTTCTCGCGGGTGTGCTCCTGGCAGATTCCGAATACCGCCACGAGCTGCAAGCTGACTTGGAGCCTTTCAAGGGTCTGCTGCTCGGTCTGTTTTTCATCGCCGTGGGCATGGGCGCAAAGCTCGGCCTGGTGCTTGAAAAGCCGCTGGTGGTATTCACCGTTGTCATGCTGTTGCTCACCGCGAAGGCGGCTGTTCTCTACGGTATTGCTCGCTTCAGCGGACAGTCCCATGGTAGTGCGCTGCGCCTTGGACTGGCATTGTCGCAAGGCGGCGAGTTCGCCTTTGTACTGTTTGGCGTCATCGCCACAGCGGGTCTTCTGGAGGCGCCGACGCAAGACATCCTCACCGTTGCCGTCACCTTGTCGATGATTGCCACCGCGCCGCTCTACGCGGTGCTGAGCCGCTGGCTCAGTCGTCGTGAGGTGGGTGCTGCGCCGGCCTTTGATGAGATCCACACCGTGGAAACGCCTGTGATCATCGCTGGTTTCGGCCCCTTCGGGCAGATCATCGGCCGCATTCTGCGACTCAAGAAAATCCCTTTCACGGTGCTTGATAAAAACGCCGAGCATGTCGACTTCGTGCGCAGCTTCGGCAATGCAGTTTTCTATTCCGATGCGGCTCGCGCCGAGGTGTTGCGCGCCGCGCATGCCACGCATGCCCAGCTTTTTGTGGTGGCCATCGCAGACGAAGCCGAAAACCTTCGGGTGGTCGAATCTGTCCGCAAACATGCCCCCCTCGTGCGCTTGATGGCGGTGGCACGCAATCGCCAGCACGCCGTCAAGCTCATCGCGCTGGGCTTGAAACCTGACGATCTCATTCGTCGCAGCTATTTCTCCAGCCTTGAGATGACCCGTCGCGTACTCATTGCGCTCGATCATTCGCCGCGTCAGGCACACGCTGCGATCGAGCTCTTCCGCAGCAAGGATGAAGAGTTTCTACTGCGCCAACAGGCCAGCCTTCCCGACGATGCAGCGCTGCGTGCCGACGTCCGGAAATATGGCGAGGAACTGGAACAGCTGTTCGAAGCGGATGCGGCCTCAGCTGACGAACCCAGCGACAAGGCTTTGCCGAGGCGGGCATGATCGATCTGCTGCTGTATTCGCTTCCACATACGCTTGTCGCTGTGGTGGCTATCGGCATGGCATCGGCTTTTCTGGCGGCAGACCATCGCTCCGCGACTTCACGCGCACTGGCCGGCACCTTGCTTTCACTGGGTATCGGCATGTTTCTCAACGTGGCGCTCACCCGCAGCGGCACCGCCATTCCGCGTTACGCCGCCCTGCTGCCCATCAGCGACGGACTCGCCAGATCGGAA
>CAMTXV010000184.1:0-6818 GCA_947085665.1 uncultured Sinobacteraceae bacterium
CTGCGGTGTATCCCTCGCCGGCCTGGGCCGCGTGTGAAGCCAGCAACTACGCCCGGACGCAGGAGGCGCTCACCGAACAACTGGCGCCCGCGTTCGTGCAGCGCTGGAGCCTGCAGTCGCTCGCCAACGTGCAGCAGTGGAGCGCCCGCGCGATAGCCGACCCCAGCTGGTTGGCGCCCGGCAGCGGCAACACCGCGCTGCTGCCCCTGTGCGCCACCTGGGGCCTGCAATGCGCGGGCGACCCGTTTCGCTATGGCGATGCCACCGGCCCGGACGGCGCTGCCTTTCTGGAGCGTGAGGCGCAGGTGACGCCCGTGGTGTTCTACGACCGCGACTGCGCGCGCCTCTCTGGCCGCGTGTGGCTGCCGCGTGGGGTCAGCGGGCGGCTGCCGAGCGTGGTCATTACCAACGGCTCGGTGCAGGCGCCGGAGACGGCCTACTGGTGGCTCGCACAGGCTCTGGTGCGCGCCGGCTACGCCGTGCTCACCTACGACCCCCGCGGGCAGGGCCGCTCCGATCAGCAAGCGCCCGGCCTGCAGCAGGGCAGCAATCTCAATGCCCAGGTGTTCTGGCTGGGGCAGGTGGATGCCATCGACTTCATGCGCTCCAGCCCGGCCCGCCCGCATCCGTATCAGGCGGCCTGCGAGGGCAGTTATCCCACCGTCACGACCTCACATAACCCGGAGTGGAATCGCCTCGACCCGGCAAGGCTGGGCATCGCCGGGCACTCACTTGGCGCCATTGGCGTGTCGGTGGTGCAGGGCTATGGCGCCGAGGGCGCAGACCCCTGGCCGGGGCGTCTTGATGTGAGCAATCCCGTGCGGGCGGCGGTGGCCTTCGACAGCCTCATCACCCCGGATGGTGGAAGTCTCTCGCCTGGCAGCAACTATCCGCTGCCACCGGCGGCGGCCGATGCGCTGACGCAACTCATCGTGATGGGTGGCTTGCCGCGCTTCGCACCGCGCGTGCCGGCGCTGAGCTTCAATGCCGACTACGGCTTTGTGCCCACGCCGCATGCTGTGCCGCCCAACCCCGAAAACCACAAGGTTGCCCATCAGGCTTGGCAGGCGGCGGGCGTGCCCAGCGCGGTGATCAGCCTGCAGGGCACGACGCACTTCGATTTTTCACTGCTGCCCACATTCCCCGCCACGTCCTGGTGTGCCGATGTCTCCAGCGGCGCCTGCGCCGGCGGCTGGGGCCGGCCCGCCATCACCCACTACACCCTCGCCTGGTTCGACCGCTGGCTCAAGACCGCTGGCGAGCCCGGTTTTGCCGATGCCGATCAACGACTGGTGGACGACGCCGGCCCCGAGGGCGCGGTGAAACTCAGCTTTCGCTACCGCTCGGCCCGCGACTACCTCGACCGCAGCGGCAAGCGGCAGCGCTGTGAAGACATTCGCGCGGGCTGCGAGTAAGCCCTCAGCGCTGGAAGTCGTAGATCGAGCCCAGCCCCAGAAGCTGCGTGAGCCGGTCGAGTGCGGTGCGGCTTTCGTCCAGCAGGGCAGGGTCGGCGAGATCGGCAAACACCAGGCGATCGCGGTAGTGGGCTTTCACCCAGGCTTCGAGGGCATCGGCCTTTGCGTCGGTGATCCAGCTCTGCGCATTCACCGCCGCGCGCTCGGCAGGCGTCAGCACCACGCGCAGGCGCAGGCAGGCAGGCCCGCCACCGTTGTGCATGCTCTGCCGGAGATCAAACACCTGCACGTCGTTGATGGGGTTGCCCTGCTCAGCCACCAGGCGCTGGATGCAGGCCCACACTTTTTTGTTCTCGGCGCACTCCTGGGCCACGATGAGTGTGTGGCCTTCGCGGCCCGGCAGGCACACCAGCTGTGAGTTGAACAGGTAGCTGGTCACGGCATCAGCCACGCTCACCTCGGTGTTGCGTACTTCCACAAACCGCACGGCAGGCAGTGCGCGCTGCAGGTGTAGCTTCAGCTCGACCCCATCGATGAAGGCCTGCTCGTGAAAGAACAGCAGCTCGCGGTTGCCCACGGCAATCACATCGTTGTGAAACACGCCGGCATCGATGGCGCTGGGCGCCTGCTGGTGGTGCACCGTGCGTGCGCCAGCAAGGCCATGCAGACGGGCCACGGCCTCAGAGGCTGCACGCGTCTGCCGGGCGGGATATTTCTCCGGTTTGGGTTCGGCATCGCTGCCTTGCCCGTAGACGAACAGCTCCACGCCGGCCGCGCCGTAGTCCATGCACAGCCGCGTGTGATTGGCCGCACCTTCGTCGCCCATCGCAGGGGTTGAGGGCAGCGGCGCGTGGTGGGCGAAGTGCTGCGCGTTGGAAAACGTGGCGGCCAGCGCGCGGGCGGTGGTGGCGGGTTCCAGCGAGCGGTGCAGATGGCTGGCGAGATTCGCCGGCGTGAAGTGCAGCTTGCCGTCGGCGCAGTCGGCAGAGGGCGACACGGTGGCGGCATTGGCCGTCCACATGCTGCTGGCACTGCTCACGGCAGCGAGCAGGCCGGGGGCTTCGCGCGCGGCTTTTGCCAGCACTTCGGAGTCCTTGCCGGTAAAGCCGAGCGCTTTCAGAGTGGGAATGTGCGGGCGCTCCTGCGGCGGCAGCACGCCCTGTGCCAAGCCCATCGCCGCGAGCGCGCGCATCTTGCGCAGGCCTTGCAGCGCGGCTTCGCGCGGATTGCTGGGCAGCGTGGCATTGCGTGCTGAGGCCACGTTGCCGTGCGCAAGGCCAGCGTAGTTGTGGGTGGGGCCAACGAGGCCATCGAAGTTGGCTTCCACAGCCGCAGAGCCGTGGGCTTCGTTCATTGCAGCGGGAGAGGATGGGTTCATGTCCTCATTATTGCCCGAGTCTCAAGCCATCTTTACCACTTCGGCTACCGCGCAAGCCGCGCAAGAATGCAGTCCGCGCACGCGCAGTGCGAACAACAAGAATCGAGGAGTGGATATGAGCTGGACCGTGCGGTGGTTTGCAGGGGCTGTGGTGGCGGCCGCATTGGCAGGCTGTGGTGATTCCTCCCGCCCCGGCGGTAACACCCCCACCGTGCCGGTACCGGGTGGCGACAACACCGCGCCGGTAGTGAGCAAGTTTGATCTCGCCAACCGCTGCTTCGTGCTGAAAGCCAATGGCGGCTACACGGCGCGTGAGGGCGATGGCTTCGTGGCCAACGGCAGCAGTGCGACGGGTGCCGAGCGCTTCTACATGAAGCCTGCGGGCCTGGGCCGCTACCTGTTCTACACCAGCGACAACATGCTGATGACGGGCAGCGGCACGGCGGTGGAAGCACTGGCCACGCCCGAAGACGGCGCGGACTGGACCTTCGACGGTGACCAGAACAGCTTCACTGCCACGGCAGTGGATCAGCCCCTGAGTGTGGATACCGCAGGCGTGCTGGTGCAGGGCGGCAGCCCCGCCTCGCTGGTGTTTGAACTCGCCACGGGTTGCAGCGTGTACCCCGAAATGCCGGTGGGCATTGATGCACCCACCTACAAGGGGCGGGGCGTGAATCAGCCGGTGATCGGCTTCGCCGAGGTGCACTCGCACATGGGCATGGCCAGCGAGATGTCGGACGGCAGTGAAGACGTCGGCCCTTCTGCGGGCGGCGTGCTGTACGGCCAGCCCATCAACCGCTTCGGTGTGCTGGTGGCGCTGCAGGACTGCATTGGCCTGCACGGCCCCGAGGGCGTGCTGAGTGCCGAGAACATCATTCTCGACGGCGACCCGCTGGCCATGCACGACACCCAGGGCTGGCCCACCTTCGTGGACTGGCCGCAGGACGATTCCTTCCTGCACCAGCAGATGTATTACAAGTGGATCGAGCGCGCCTACAAGGCGGGCCTGCGCACCATGGTGATTCACGGCACCACCATCGAGGCCCTGTGCAACATCGCTCGCGCCACCTATGGCGACAAGACTTCCGACTGCGTGGACATGAGCGTGGGCATGAAGCAGGTGGCCTATATGTACGACGTGGAGGAGTACGTCGACGCGCAGGAAGGTGGGCCCGGCAAGGGCTGGTTCCGCATTGTGAAGAGCCCGGCCGAAGCGCGGCAGGTGATTGCCGACGGCAAGCTGGCGGTGATCCTGGGCTTGGAGTTCTCCAACATCTTCCGTTGCCGCGTGCAGTTTCTGCCGGGTGGCATCGAGCGCAGCGACTGCACGCGCGAAGACATCGACCGCGAAATTGAAGAAGCCTGGGCGCTGGGCGTGCGTCAGGTGTTCCCCTTCCACGATGTGGACTCCGCCTTAGGTGGCACCGGCATTTTCAGCTCGGTGCTCAACTACGTGGGCGCCACCGACACGCTGGGCTTCTGGAAAACCTACAACTGCCCGGATGTGGAGTACTTCACGGGCGAGGGCGTGTATGTGGCTGGCGCCGAGCTCGAAACCGCACCGCTGATGCTGGGCGGCGACCCACTCAGCCAGGCGCTCATCGCGGCCACCGGCGGCGTGCTGCCCATCTACCCGCCGGGCCGCCAGTGCAATGCGCGCACGGTGACACCGCTGGGCGAGTACGCCATCGACAAGATCATGAAGAAGGGCTTTGTGCTCGACATCGATCACGCCGAGCTGCCAGCAAGCAATACATGCTCGATGAAGGCGGCAAGCTCACGCCCAACTACCCGATGGTGTCGGGCCACGGCGGCCACGGCGGCATCACCACCGCGCAGGCGGAACAGATGATCCGCCAGGGCGGCATCATTTATCCCGGCCTGCCCAACGGCAAGGACTTCGCCCGCTTCATCTCGCAGATCAAGCCGGTGTGGGAACGCTCTGGCACCACGCGCCCGCTGGCCGTGGGCTACGGCGCCGACAGCAACGGCCTGCGCACCCTGCCGGGGCCGCGCGGCATGGGGAGCGAACCCATTCAATATCCCTTCACTCTGTTCCGCGGCCCAGGCTGGGGGCCGCAGTACGCGGCGGCCGGCATTGCGCCCATCGAGGTGCAGATGCTTTCCGTCCCTGGCCCTGACGGCAAGACCTGGAACATGAACGACGAGGGCATGTCGCACTACGGCCTGGTGCCCGACATTGTTGAAGAGCTGCGCATCGAAGGCGGCGAAGAGGCCATCACCGCGCTCTACAACTCCGCCGAGGCCTACCTCGTGCTCTGGGAGCAGACGCTGGCGGCCAGCGCCGAGGCGCAGAAGCTGCCTTCGCCCTGAGCGCAGGCTTCTTCGTGCGCGGCTTGAACGGCTGGCGCCGCGGCGCGGCAGCGGTGTTGCTGCTTTTGCCGCTGGCGGCAGCAGCACACGGCTTTGGCCGGCTCTACAACCTGCCGGTGCCGTTCTGGCTGTATGGCTGGGCTTCCGCGGCGGTGCTGGTGCTGTCGTTTCTGCTGGTGGGGGCCCTGGCCGGCTCGAAGGACGCGGCCACGGCCTCTGCCGCGCAGGACTTGAGCCAGACCCGCTGGGTGCCGCGGCTGCGCCGCCTGATGCCCTGGTTGCGGGTATTGAGCCTTGCACTGCTGCTGCTCTGCATCGCCACCGGTTTCTTCGGCCACCGCGACCCCTACCGCAACTTCAGCATGACCTTCTTCTGGGTCGTGTTTCTGCTGGCCGGTACGTATCTGGCTGCACTGCTGGGCGATTGGTATGCGGCACTCAACCCCTGGCGGGTGATGACTGATGCCCTGGGTCGCCTCTGGCGCGGCTATGGCGAGGGTCGTCTGCGCTACCGGGAATACTGGGGCGACTGGCCGGCGCTCATGCTCTATCTCGCCTTCATCTGGCAGGAGCTGTTTGGCTTAGGGCGGCCGCAGCCGCTGGCCGAGATGCTGCTGGCCTACAGCCTCATCAATGTCTGCGGTGTGTGGCTGGTGGGCAGCCGCGCCTGGTTTGCGCACTGCGAGTTTTTCTCGCTGTTCTTCCGTTTGGTGGCCCTCATTGCGCCGCTGCACTACCAGCGCGGTGCGGTGGGCGAGCGCAGCCAGCTGGCGCTGCGCAAGCCCTTCGCAGGCTTGTTGCAGCAGCGGCCGTCGCGCCTGAGCACGGTGGTGTTCGTGCTGGCCATGCTCTCCACCACCGCTTTCGACGGCCTCACCGCCACGCAGGGCTGGGTGCGGCTGTTCTGGAGCGACCCTTCGGGGCTGATCACCACACTCGCGGGTAGCCGGCCGATGCTGGCCTATGCAGCGCTCAGACCCTGGTATCTGGGCTGGGAAACCTTCTGGTTATTGCTCTCGCCCTGGCTCTACTTCGCGGCCTATGCGCTCTGCGTACTGCTCGCCAAAGGGATGACGCGCAGCCCGCGCCCGCTGCGCGAGCTGCTGCTGGACTTTGCCTATCCGCTGCTGCCCATCGCGCTGGTTTACCACGCCACCCACTACGCCACGCTGTTGCTGACGCAGGGTTTGAAGATCATCAGCCTCGCCTCGGACCCCTTCGGCTGGGGCTGGAATCTCTTCGGCACTGCCTGGCTGCTGCGCGCGCCCATCCTGCCCGGCATGGGGCTGGTGTGGCACACGCAGGTGGGGCTGATTCTGTTCGGCCATGTGGTGAGCGTGTACCTCTCGCACCGCGTGGCCCTGCGCGTGCTACCCACGCGCCGCGCCGCACTGCTCAGCCAGCTGCCCCTGCTGCTGCTGATGGTGGGACTCACCGTGGCAGGGCTGTGGATCATTGCGCAGCCGCTCACCGTCGAGATGATGCGTTAGCCCCTACTTCAGCCAGTTCTCCACCTTCAGACGCCGCACGCGGCGAAAGTCCTTCTCGTTGTCGGTGATCACCGTGGCCTTGAGCGAGAGCGCGTGCACGGCAATCAGCAGGTCCATGGCGCCAATCTGCGTGCCGGCCTTCTGTAGCTCGGCGCGTACCTCGCCGTAGAGCGGTGCGGCATCGGCCGGCCAGTCGAGCAC
>CAMTXV010000185.1:0-5932 GCA_947085665.1 uncultured Sinobacteraceae bacterium
CCTCTTCGGTGGGCTCGGCCACGGCCTCCTGCGGCGCATCGGAGGCGGGGTCCTGCGCGGCCAGCCAGGGGCTGCTCACGGCCAGCGCCACCGCACCTGCGGCTGCGCACAAGGTTTTGTGCAAATTGTTCATGGACATGGTCCTGATCGCATTTTGGTTATTGCCACCCGGCCCGACCGGCACCTGCTGTGGCTCTCTACTCTCACTCCGGACCCGGAGCAGCGGCTGTCTCATCTGCCGTGCAACCCGTATCGCCGATGGATGTTACACGGGCACTGCGGCGGAATGAACCGCATGAGGATCAATTTTCAGCCAGCCAGATCGCGCTGGCGAAGCGGCCACTCGGCGCCTCGCGACGGTGCGAGAAAAATCGCCCTGCATCGCTCACCGTGCAGAAGCCGCCTCCGTACACCGCCGACACCCCGGCACGCGCCAGCCGTGCGCGCGCCAGCTGATAGAGGTCAGCCCGCCAGCGCTCGCCGTCCGGCTGGAAAGCCACGGCGTCTTCTGCCGCTTGCGCCACGAACGCCGCGCGCACTTCGCTGCCCACCTGAAACGCGGAGGGCCCGATGCAGGGCCCCAGCCAGGCCATGAGCTGCGAAGCGGGCACTGGCAGGGCGGCAATAATGGACTCCAGCACCCCTGCTGCGAGTCCGCGCCAGCCGGCGTGGGCCGCTGCCACATGGCGGCCCGCCCGGTCGGCAAACAGCACCGGCAGGCAGTCGGCCGTGAGCACCGCGCAGGCCACACCGGACCTGTGGGTCCAGCAGGCATCCGCCTGCGCCGTCGCCGCGCCACCGGCGGGCACGGCGGTGCAGCCGTGAACCTGATCCAGCCAGACCGGCGCCTGGGCAAGGCCCATTGCCGAAGTGAAGCGGCGGCGGTTCTCGGCCACGGCCACCGGGTCATCCCCCACATGACTGCCGAGATTGAGGCTGCCGTACGCGCCCTGACTCACGCCGCCTTGGCGGGTAGAGACGGCGGCCCGCACATTCGCGGGTGCGGGCCAGTCGGGACGCAGCAGTTGCAGCTCACTCAAGGCTGGGGCTCCTGCCGCAGCACGGTGAGCAGTGCTTCGAAGTCCGCCGGCCGGGGCGCTGCAAAACTGAGGGGCTGCTGGGTGAGCGGGTGCTCGAAGCGCAGCGACGCCGCATGCAGCGCCTGCCGCCTGAAGCCGCCCACCGCGGTACGCAGCGCGGGGCTCGAACCGCGCGCGCGCAGCACGTCGCCGCCGTAGACAGGATCACCCGCCACGGGAAATTTGATGTGCGCGAGATGCACGCGAATCTGGTGGGTGCGGCCGGTTTCCAGCTGCACGCGCAGCAGGGTGTGCCACTCAAAACGCTCGGCCACGCGGTAATGCGTCACCGCCTCTCGTCCGCCCTGCACCACGGCCATCTTCACGCGCTCACGCGGGTGACGGGCAATGGGGGCATGCACCGTACCGCCAGACACCACGGCACCGTTCACCAGAGCGTCGTACTCCCGCTGCACCTTGCGGCTGGCCATGAGCGCCGAGAGACGGGTATGTGCAGGCTCCGAAAGCGCCACCACCATCAAGCCGGTGGTGTCTTTATCCAGGCGATGTACCAGTCCGGCACGGGGAATCTCCGCCGTGTGCGGCCAGTGGTGCAGCAGCGCGTTTTGCAGGGTGCCATCGGGAATGCCCGCGCCCGGGTGCACCGTGAGGCCCGCCGGCTTGTTGATGACCACCAGATGCGCGTCGGCGTACACCACGTCGAGCGCGATGTTCTGCGGGTTCAGGCTCACTTCCAGCGCCGCCTCGGGGGTGAGTTCCAGCACATCCCCCACCCGCACCGGCTGGCGCGGGGCAAGGCAGGGCGTGCCGTTCAGCGTCAGGCGCCCGGCTTCAATCCATTGCTTGAGGCGCGCACGGGAATAGGTGTCGAACAACTGCGCGGCCACGGCATCCATGCGCAGGCCGTCGAACTCTATCGAGACCACCGCAGTCTCAGCGCTGGCAGCTTCCAGGTCGTCTGCGGACGCTGGGCTATACTGACTTTCACTCTTCTGCATGGCGCGCGTGGCGATGAAATCCTTGGCTTTACGAATGGGCGTGGCCCTGTTGGTGACGGCAGCGCTCTCGGGCGGACTCACCGCCTGCGGCAGCAATGACAAGAAGGACGACGGCTATCGTCCGAAGAATCCCTTTGCCAAAAACGACCGTGCCCAGCCTGCGGGCGCCAAGCCCGCAGTGACCGAGCAAGAGCTGAAAGCCGAGGCGGATCGATTGTACCGCGTTGCCCGCGGCGCTCTCGAAGCCTCCGACTTCGCGGTGGCCACACTCAACTACGACCTCCTGAGCGAGCGCTATCCGTTCACCGAATACGCGACGCAGGCCGAGCTGGAAAAAGTGTATGTGCTCAACCGCGACTTCAAGCCCGACGAGGCCATCAGTGCCGCCGACCGCTTTCTGCGCGAGCACCCGCGCCACCCGCGCGCCGACTATGTGCAGTATTTGAAGGGCACCATCCAGGCCGAGCGCGACAAGGGCCTCTCCGACGCCCTGCCAATCGACCCCAGCCGCAAGGACGTGGGCAATCTGCGCAAGGCCTACGACGAGTTCTCGCTGCTGATCCAGAAGTACCCGGACTCCCGCTACAACGAAGATGCCCGCGCGCGGATGATGGACCTGCGCAACCGCATTGCCGACAACGAAATGCATGTGGTGGACTTCTACCTCCGCCGCGGCGCCTGGCTGGCTGCCGCCAAGCGTGCCGAGCAGGTGATTGCCACCTACCCCGGCGCACCAGCCACCATGAATGCGCTGAAATCGCTGGAGCGCAGCTACCGCGCCCTGGGTCTCACGCAAGAGGCTGACGACGCCGCCCGCACGCTGGCGGCGCAGACCGGCCAGGTGACGCTGGCAGTGGCGCCGTTGCAGACGAGTGCCACCACCATCGAGCCCAAGGCCGCTGCGGCAACTCCGCCCGCCGCCGCAGAAGAAAAGAAGGGCTTTTTCTCCCGCGTGGCCGGTTTGTTCTCGGGCCTTGACCAGAGCGACAAGGAACCGCTGGTGCTCACCCTGCCCTCCGCGAGCACGGCAGCGCCAGCCCCGGCGGCAGCAGCCCCCGCGAGCGATGGCAGCGCGCCCGCCTCGACAGACGCCGCGCCCAGTGAAGCCAAAAAGAGCAACCGCCTGATCATCGAATACAACACGGGCGAAGAAGCGCCCAAGCCCGCACCGGCACCAGAAGCAGCCGCACCGGCACCGGCGCCCTGAAATCAGCAGCCAGAAAAAAGCCCGCCATGAGCGGGCTTTTTTCTGGCTGCTGGCGCTGCGGCTACATGTCGCCGTAGAGCGCCGTGATGGGGTAGCGGCGCTCGCGGCCAAAGGCGCAGCGCGTCACCTTGGGGCCGGGCGGCGCCTGCCGGCGCTTGTACTCACTACGGCGCACCAGCCCGGCCACGCGACGCACCGTGGCCTCCTCAAAGCCCGCCGCAATGATCTCGGCAATGGAGCGGGATTCCTCCACATAGGCTTCCAGAATCGCATCGAGCACGTCGTAGGGCGGCAGCGAGTCCTGGTCGGTCTGGTTTTCGCGCAGCTCGGCAGACGGTGCGCGGGTGAGCACGCGTTCCGGAATCACCGGGCTGATGCTGTTGCGGTAGCGGCACAGGCGATACACCAGCGTCTTGTAGACGTCCTTGATCGGTGCGAAGCCGCCGCACATATCGCCGTAGAGCGTGGCGTAGCCCACGGCCATCTCGCTCTTGTTGCCGGTGGTGAGCACGATGTGGCCGAACTTGTTGGAGAGCGCCATCAGCAGCACGCCGCGCGAGCGGGATTGCAGGTTTTCTTCCGTGATGTCGACCGTCTTGCCCGCAAAGGTTTCGGCCAGCGTGGCGTTGAAGGCGGTGAAGGCGGGTTCGATGGGCAGCTTGGTGTAGCGAATACCAAGGGCTTCGGCCTCGATGCGCGCATCGTCGTTGCTCATGTCGAGCGTGTAGCGGCTGGGCATGGAAACGCCCCAGACCTTGTCGGCACCAATCGCATCGGCGGCAATCGCCGCGACCAGGGCGGAGTCGATGCCACCGCTCAAGCCAATCAAGGCGCCGGGAAACCCATTGCGCGTCACGTAGTCACGGGTGGCGGCCACAGCGCGGCGTAGGTTTCGGCCTCGTCGCCCAGCAGCGGCGCGGTTTCGCCCTCGAAGCGGCCGGCCTGCATCGTCACCGCATACACGCCCTCTTCAAATTGCGGCGCGGCGAAGGCCACCGAGCCATCGGCGCGCAGCACGCGGCTGTCGCCGTCGAACACCACTTCGTCCTGCCCACCCACGCAGTTGACGTAGGCCATGGGCAGGCCGGTTTCGGCCACGCGGGTGTCGAGCACGCGCTGGCGCTGGTTGCGCTTGCCGCGGTTCCAGGGCGAGGCATTGATATTGAGCAGCAGCTCCGCCCCGGCCTCGCGCGCCTGCGCCGAGGGCTGCGAGAACCAGGCGTCTTCGCAGATGGTGAGGCCGATCTTGTGACCATTGACCGAGAACACGCAGGGCGTGAAGCCCGGCGTGAAATGGCGGCACTCATCGAACACGCCGTAGTTGGGCAGCTGCTGCTTGCGGTAGCGGGCAATCACGTGGCCATCGCGAATCACATAGGCCGCGTTGTACAGCGCGCCGCCCACGCGGCCCGCATCGTATTCCGGCAGCCCCACCACCAGGGTGATGCCCCGCACCGCTTCAAGAAGGCGCTGCACGCCCTGCTCGATCACCTTCGGCAGGCCCGAGCGCAACAGAAGATCGTCCGGCGGATAGCCGATCAGCGAGAGTTCGGGGCAGGCGATGAGATCAGCCTTGAGCTCGTCACGCGCCTTCACGGCGGCGGCGATGATCTTGCCGACATTGCCTTCGACATCGCCGACCCAGAGGTTGAGCTGGGCGAGCGCGAGAGTGAGCGTTTGGGTCATGCGCGCACTCTAATAAAAAAGCCCGCACGAGGCGGGCTTTTCGACAGACAAGACGACTTACTTCAGCAGCGACAGCATCGCAGCGCCCAGATCCGCAGGCGAGCGCACGGTCTTCACGCCGGCGGCTTCGAGTGCTGCGAACTTCTCGTCCGCCGTGCCCTTGCCGCCCGAAACGATGGCGCCTGCATGGCCCATGCGCTTGCCGGCCGGGGCGGTGACGCCCGCGATGTAGGCCACGACGGGCTTCTTCACGGAAGTCTTGATGTAGGCCGCGGCTTCTTCTTCCGAAGCGCCGCCGATTTCGCCGACCATGATGATGCCTTCGGTCGCCGGATCAGCCTCAAACAGGCGGATCACGTCGATGAAGCCCATGCCGCGCACGGGGTCGCCGCCGATGCCGACGCAGGTGCTCTGGCCCAGGCCGTTGGCGGTGGTCTGGTGCACGGTTTCGTAAGTGAGCGTGCCCGAGCGCGACACCACGCCGATGCGACCCGGCTTGTGGATGTGGCCCGGCATGATGCCGATCTTGCACTCGCCCGGCGTGATGATGCCGGGGCAGTTGGGGCCGATCAGGCGGGTCGCGGAATTCTTGAGCGCGCGCTTGACCCGCACCATGTCGAGGACGGGGATGCCTTCGGTGATGCACACGACCAGGGCCACGTTCGCGTCCACCGCCTCGAGGATGGCGTCGGCGGCGAACGGCGGGGGGACATAGATGACGGACGCGGTCGCGCCGGTCTTGCTCACCGCATCGGCGACGGTGTCGAACACGGGGAGATTCAAATGCTTGGTTCCGCCTTTGCCCGGGGTGACGCCGCCGACCATCTTGGTTCCGTAGGCGATCGCCTGCTCGGAATGGAAGGTGCCCTGGGCGCCGGTGAAGCCCTGGCAGATGACCTTGGTCTGCGCGTCGATCAGCACCGACATCAGGCGGCGTCCTTGGCGGCCTTGACCACCTTCTCGGCGGCGTCCGCGAGCGAGTCGGCGGCGACGATCGCGAG
>CAMTXV010000186.1:0-2548 GCA_947085665.1 uncultured Sinobacteraceae bacterium
CACGCCCGCGCCGCTCCCGGCGCCTGAAAAGGCAGCCCGACGGGCCGCCGACCAAGGACCCCCATGCAATTTCGAATCGGCTACGAGCTGAGTTATTTCTGCCCGCAGCCCACGCCCATGATCGTGCTGCTTGGCGTGCACCACTCGCGGGTGTCAGATCTCGTTCGTCCCGATCACCTCATCACCCAGCCGGCGCTGCCGCTCAAGGGCTACCGCGATGGCTTTGGCAACTGGTGCCACAGGCTGATGCTGCCGGCGGGCCGCACGCGCTTCAGCACCGATGCGCTCATTGAAGACTCCGGCCTGCCCGACCCGGTGGCGCTGAATGCCTTCCAGCACCCGGTGCAGGAGCTGCCGGAAGAAACGCTGGTGTACCTGCTGGGTAGCCGCTACTGCGAAACCGACCGCTTCTACGACATCGCCTGGCAACAGTTTGGCCAGGTGCCGGCGGGCTGGGCGCGCGTGCAGGCCATCAGCGATTTCGTGCATCAGCGCATTGCCTTTGGCTACGAGCACGCCAACCCCACCAAGACCGCCTGGGATGCCTACCAGCAGCAGCGCGGCGTCTGCCGCGACTACGCGCATCTCGCCATCGCGCTGTGCCGCTGCCTCAACATGCCGGCGCGCTACTGCACGGGCTACCTCGGCGATGTGGGCACGCCGCAGCCCTGGGGCGCGGGCGACTTCGCCGGCTGGTTCGAGGTGTATCTGGGTGGGGCTTGGCACACCTTCGACCCGCGCAACAATGCCCGCCGCATTGGCCGGGTGCTGATTGCCCGCGGGCGCGACGCCGCCGATGTGGCCATCACCACCAGCTTTGGCCTGGCCACGCTGGAGCACTTCAAGGTGTGGATGGACGAAGTGACGCAGCCCGTGCCCACGGCGCTGGCGGCTTAGCCCTTCACGCGGTCATTGGCGCATCACAACACCGCAGCGCGTCATCGAATCGCCATCGTCAAAGGTGACGATTTGGTTTCACGCCCTTCTTTGATCTGCTGTCATGCCACCGCTCACCCGTCGCGATGTTCTCAAGGCTGCCTCTGTCAGCCTCTTGCCCCTGCTGCCCGCCTGTGGCGACAGCACCCTCACGGGCGCCAGCGCCGGCAGCTTCAAGGTGGCGTTCAACCACGGGGTGGCCAGTGGCGACCCCTTGAGCACGGCCGTGATTCTGTGGACGCGCGTCACTCCACTGGATGGCCTGGTGGCAGGCATTCCCGTGCGCTGGCGCGTAGCGCGCGACACTGCGCTGACGGATGTGGCGAGCGAAGGTCTGGCGCTGGCGAGCGCCGATGGCGACTACACGGTGAAGGTGGACGTCACGGGCTTGAGCCCCGGCACGGCCTACTACTACCAGTTCACGGTGGGCGAGCAGTCGTCGCCCATCGGCCGCACCCGCACCGCGCCCACGGGCGCCATCAACCAGCTGCGCCTCGCCTTCGTCACCTGCGGCGACTACGCGCGCGGCTTGTTCAATGCCTACCGCCGCGTGGCCGAGCGCAACGATTTGCAGGTGGTGGTGCACCTGGGCGACTACATCTACGAAAACGCCTTGCAAGACGCCGTGCGCCCGCAGTTCCCCGCGCGCGAAACCGTGACGCTGGAGGACTACCGCCTGCGCTACGCCACCCTGCGCAGCGATGCTGATCTGCAGGAGCTGCATCGCCAGCACCCGATGATCTGGGTGTGGGACGACCACGAGCTGGCCAACAACAGCTGGCGCGGGGGTGCCGGTGCGCACGACCCCGCTACCCAGGGTGAGTTTGCCGTGCGCCGTGCCGCCGCCTTCCAGGCCGCGCATGAGTGGATGCCCATCCGCACACCGAATACCAGCGATCTGGCGGTGATCTACCGCGCCTTCGCCTTTGGTGATCTTGTCGATCTGCTGATGGTCGACGCCCGCCAGGTGGGCCGCGATGAACCCGTGCCACCCAACACCCTGTTTGGCGACACCGTGCCGGTGCATTTGCAGAGCGGAGCCTTCACCGATACCGCGCGGCAGCTGCTGGGCGTGGAGCAGGAGCAATGGCTCATCAACCAGCTCGATGCCAGCCGCTCGCATTGGCGGGTGCTGGGCAACCAGGTGTATTTCTCGCCGCTGAAGCTCATCGGCGCGCCGCGTGCCTCGGGCCTGAGCGTGTTTTTGAGCAACGACAAATGGGACGGCTACGAGCCCGCACGCGATCGCATTCTGGAAGCCATTGCCCGCAGCAACAACGTGGTGGTGATGACGGGCGATGCCCACGAGGCCTATGCCTTCGACGTGACCGCCGACCCCAACAACCCCATCGCCTACAACCCGCTGACGGGCGAGGGCGCGCTGGCGGTGGAGTTTGTGGTCACTTCCACCTCCACCCGTGGCGATGAGCCTGTGGGCGATTCCATCACTGCACCGATTCAATCGCTGCCCAACGATGCCGAGCAGCTGCTGCGGCTGGTGAACCCGCATTTGAAGTACTACAACAACACCCTCAACGGCTACACGCTGCTCGATTTCACCGCCGAGCGTGTACAGGCCGAGTTCTGGTTTGTGCCGGTGGTGGGCGCGCCC
>CAMTXV010000187.1:0-2141 GCA_947085665.1 uncultured Sinobacteraceae bacterium
CGAAACCGGCCTGCTCACCCTGCGCGCGGGCGACCGCACCGTGGGCTCGGTGGAGTACGCCATTGGCTCGGCCCGTGCGCGACTGGTGCGCGATGCCGCCGTAGACCGCCTGCGCACCACCGGCTGGGTAGCGGGTGTGCTGGCGCTGCTGTTTGGCGGCGCCACCCTGCTGCTGCTGCGCAGTGCCATGGCCGCCACGCCCACCGTGCGCGCGGCGGGCGAGCGCAGCCGCGCGCCACTGGCGGGTGCAGGCTCCCGGGTATCGCCGCTGGCCGCGCTGGCTCCCGGCAGCGACCCCCTGCCCACCGCGCTCGACACCGTGCAACTGGGGCTCATCGACATCGACCACGACCTGCGCGTGCGCGCCCTCAACGACACCGCCGCCGCACTCACCGGCTGGGCGCCGCAAGATGCCGTGGGCCAGCTCGTCTACACCGTGTTTCATGCCCGCGACGACAGCGGCGCGCCCATCATCAGCCCCGCCGAGCGCTGCGTGCGCGAGGGCAGCACCCAGCCCGCGCTGGAGCTGCGCCTGAGGCCGCGTGGCGGCAGCGCGCAAGACGCCATGGTGGAAGCCCGTGCGCTGCCGCTGGCCGGCCTCAATGGCGGCGCCCGCATGCTGTTTCACGATGTCTCCGGGCGCATTGCCCAGCGGCTGGAGCTGCACAGCCAGGCGCGCGTGGCCGAAGGCGTGATCGACCACCTGCTGGAAGCCGTGCTCACCACCGATGCAGGCGGCGTGCTGAAGTCGGCCAACACCCGCGCGCTGCGCATGTTTGGCTACGGCAGCGAAGAAATGCTGCGCCTGACGGTGGCCCGCCTGCTGCCCGTGCCCTTCATGAACACGCCGGGCCTGAAGCTCACCGACTACATGCCGGGCGGCACCGCGCGCCTGCCCAAGCTCGCAGGCTGGCGCAAAGACGCCACCACCTTCCCCGCAGAGTTGGTGGTGGAACCCATGCGCGTGGGCAGCGAAGACCGGCTGGTGGTGATCATTCGCGACATCACCGAGCAAATGCGCAGCCAGAGCCTCGCGCAGCGCCTGGGGCGCCTGCTCGATAGCGCCAGCGAAGAGGTCTACATCTTCGATGCGCAGTCGCTGTATTTCATCGAAGTGAACAAGGGCGCGCGCAAAAACTTAGGCCTCAAGCCCGAGCAGCTCGCGCGCATGAGTCTCTCCAGCATCGGCACCGATCTCGAACCCGCGCTGCTGCAAAGCTATCTCGCCCGCCTGCGCGGCGGCGATGCCGAGCATGTCACCTACAAAACCAGCCACCGCCGGCACGATGGCAGCACCTACCCGGTGGAAGTGCGCCTGAGCTTTTCGCGCGATGAAGAGCCGCCGGTGTTCATGGCCATCGCGCTCGACATCACCGAGCGCGAGGCGGCAGAGAAGCGCATGCGCCAGCTCGCCCATTACGACAGCCTCACCAGCCTGCCCAACCGCACCCTGTTGTTCGACCGTCTCAAGCAGGCCATGCATGTGGCCGGCCGTGGCGAGCGCCAGCTGGCCGTGCTGTTCATGGACCTCAACGGCTTCAAGCCCATCAACGACCACTACGGTCATGAGGCCGGCGATACCGTGCTGCAGGCCGTGGCCCACCGCCTCAATGCCGGTCTGCGCGCCGCCGATACCGTGGCCCGCTTCGGTGGCGATGAATTCGTGGTGCTCGCCCACAGCATTCGCGATGGCGAAGACGCCCTCAACCTCGCCGCCAAGATTCACGAAGTCTTCAAGGTGCCCTTCGAGGTGCGCGGCGAGCGCGTGAGCCTGAGCACCAGCATTGGCATTGCCCTGTACCCGCAAGACCCAACGGACGCCGAAGGCCTGCTGCGCCACGCCGATGCCGCCATGTACGAGGCCAAGCAGCGGGGGGCCGCGCAAACCCACATCCACCTCGTGCCCGGTGCCGAAGCGCTGGTGCCCAAGCCGCGCCCGCAACGGGTAGACCTCGCCCGCGAGATTCACGCCGGGCTCGCCACCCAGCAGTTCACCGTGCAGTTTCTGCCGGTGCTGGAAGCCAGCGGTGCCGTGGCCGCCGCCGTGGTCGATTTCGTGTGGCAGCACCCCGAGTTTGGCCGCGTGGATTCCCGCGACACCCTGCAAGCCGCCCGCCGCGCCGGGCTGAACGCCGAAATCG
>CAMTXV010000188.1:0-5036 GCA_947085665.1 uncultured Sinobacteraceae bacterium
CGCGCTTGAAGTGGTCGAGGTCGAGCAGGGCCACGCTCAGTGGCTCGGCAAAGCGGCGTGCGCGCTCGATTTCCTGCACGGCCATTTCGGTGAAATGGCCCCGGTTGAAAATACCCGTGAGGGCGTCGCGCGTAGCACGGTGGTAAAGCGCCGCCTCGCGCCGCTTGACCTCGGTGATGTCATTGAACACTTCCACGAAGGAGGCCAGCGCGCCGGAGTCCTGGCGCACGGCGTCGAGCGTGCAGAGCGCGATCAGTTCCTCGCCGTTACGGCGCAGCCGGGGTTGTTCGTCCTTGTGATGACGGTTGGCGCGGGCAAATTGCAGGGTGCGCTGTGGCAGGCCCTCGCGGCGGCTGGCATCGGTAAACAGCACTTCGAAGGGGCGGCCCAGCATCTCGGCCTCGGTATAGCCCGTGATGTTCTCCGCGCCGCGGTTCCAGCTGCGAATCAAACCCTCGGGGTCGAGCAGGTAGATGCCGAAGGCCGACACTTCGCGCACCACCTCCGCATAGCGGGCGGGGTCGTTTTTCAGCAAGGCCTCGTATTGATTCAGATCAAACGCTGCTTCGCTTGGGGGATCACTCTGTTGCATGGATACTTGGCGCCGGTTGCCGCGTGTAGGTGAAAAACATCAACGCGGGCACATCGTAAAGGAATACCCCCGCCATGCCCCGCCACGTTCGCAAGGCTGATCTGCCGCAAAAGACCTGCGTGAGCTGCCAAAGACCCTTCACCTGGCGCAAGAAGTGGGAAAAGGTGTGGGACGAAGTGCGCTACTGCTCCGACGCCTGCCGCCGCCAGAAGCCGGCCAACAAACAAGGTTGATATGCGCAATTTGATTGTGGTGCTGGGCGACCAGCTCGATGCCGACTCCGCCGTGTTCGAAGGCTTCGACCCTTTGCAGGACGCGGTCTGGATGTGCGAAGCACCCGCCGAGGCGCGCGTGGTGTGGTGCCACAAGGCCCGTCTCGTCACCTTTCTGAGCGGCATGCGCCACTTTGCCGCGCTGCTGCGGGCGCGCGGCTTCACCGTGCACTACCAGGCCACGGGCGAGCACCCGCACGCGAGCCTGCGCGAAGCCCTGGCCGAAGCGCTGGCCACGCAGCAACCGGCCGCCGTACGGCTGGTACCGCCCGGCGAGTGGCGTCTGGCACAAGACTTCGCAGCCCTGGCGGCCGAAAGCGGCCTGCCGTTCGAGACGGTAGAAGACCGCCACTTCCTGCTGCCGCTGGCCGATTTCGAAGGCTGGATGACCGGCCGCAAGCAGCCACGCCTGGAGCACTTCTACCGCTGGATGCGCCAGCGCACCGGCGTGCTGATGGAGGGCAAGGAGCCCGCCGGTGGCGCCTGGAACTTCGATGCCGACAACCGCGAGAGCTTTGATGCAGCCGGCCCCAAGGGCGTGCCCAAGCGCCTTGGCTTCAAACCGGATGCCATCACCCGCGAGGTGATCGCCCTGGTGGAGCAGCACTACGGCGACCACCCGGGCTCGCTCGCGGGTTTCGACTGGCCGCTGACCCGCGAAGAGGCGCTGGAAGCGCTGGATGGCTTCATCACCCATCGTCTTGCGGGCTTCGGCCCGCACCAGGATGCGATGTGGACTGGCGAGACCTGGCTGTGGCACAGCCACCTCTCCGCCGCCATCAACCTCAAGCTGCTCAACCCGCGTGAGGTCTGCGAAGCGGCCGAGAGTGCCTGGCGCCGGGGCGAGGCGCCCATTGCCAGTGTCGAGGGTTTCATTCGCCAGGTACTGGGCTGGCGCGAGTTCGTGCGCGGCCTCTACTGGCACCGCATGCCGCAGTATCTCGAAGACAACGCGCTCGACGCCCACCAGCCACTGCCTGCTTTCTATTGGACCGCCAAGACTGACTACGCCTGCCTGAAGCACACCGTGCAGCAGACGCTAGACACTGGCTACGCCCACCACATCCAGCGCCTGATGGTGACGGGCTTGTTCGCGCTGCTGTTGGGGGTGGAGCCCAAGCGCGTGCACGAGTGGTATCTGGCCGTGTATGTGGACGCCGTGGAATGGGTGGAGCTGCCGAATGTGATCGGCATGAGCCAGTTCGCCGATGGCGGCTTCATGGGCAGCAAGCCCTACATCGCCAGCGGCAAGTACATCCAGCGCATGAGCAACTACTGCACGGGCTGCCGCTACGACCCCGAGCTGGCCACCGGCCCGCGCGCCTGCCCCTTCACCACGCTGTACTGGGATTTCATCGGCCGGCACGAGGCCTTGTTCAACGCGCACCCGCGCCTCAAACCGCAGGTGATGAACTGGCAGCGCAAGAAGCCGGAGGCACAGCAGGCGATTCAGCGCGAGGCGATCACCTTAAAGGCGCTGCTCTCAATGTAGGGTGGGCACAAGCGAAGCCATGCCCACCGTGCGGAGCTGCCGAAACGCTTTAACACCCTCTAGTTCAGCGCGCCTTCTGAAACGGCTTCCTGAGCTTCGCCATCTGCGCGTAGAACAGCTCCGGGAACAGACGCTTCACCAAGGCCTGCGTGCGTGTGTCCTTGTGAGTGAGCACCAGGAAGCGCTTGCTGCGCACCGCCTCGACAATCTGCGCGGCCACGCTGTCGGCGGTGACGCCGCTCTTGTCCATGAAGCGCTGCACCATGTTGCGGGTGCCGGCGTTCTGCACGCGGGCGGCCTGCATGAGGTTGGTGGGGAAAAACGCGGGGCAGACCACACTCACACCCACGCCATCGGCGGCGAGTTCGTGCCGCAGCGTTTCGCTCACGGCAATCACGCCCGCCTTGGCGGCGTTGTAGCTGCCCATGCCCGGCGGATTGGCAATGCCGGCGAAGCTGGCGATGTTCACTACATGGCCGCTCTTCTGGCCTTTAAGCAGCGGGGCAAAGGTTTTGCAGCCGCGCACCACGCCGAGCAGGTTGATGTTGAGCACCCACTCCCAGTCGCTTAAGGGTGCGGACTCCATGTCGCCGGCGGTGGCGACACCGGCGTTGTTGATGACCACATCCACGCCGCCCCACTCCGCCTGCAGGCGCTGGGCGGCCAGCACGAAGTCCGCTTCGCTGGTCACATCGAGCGCGATGGCCAAACCGCTGCCGCCGGCTTGCACCACTTGCGCGAGCGTGTCTTCCACACTGCCCGCATCGCGGTCGGTGCAGGCAACGCGCGCGCCCTGCCGGGCGTAGTTGAGCGCCAGCGCACGACCCAGGCCAGAGCCCGCTCCGGTAATGAACACTCGCAGCGATTGGCTCATGCACCCCTCCCAGGGTTGATGTGGTTTTGTACTGATGGATGCAGCGGTGTGCCGCCGCAACGAGATTTACGCCGCGAGGCTGACGGTGCGGCCATCGAGAAAGTCGAAGGCGTAGCTGCGGGCCTGCTTCTTGGCCTCGGCATAGTCGGCTACCCGCGCGAGACGCGCAGGCACCTTCATGAGTCGCTCCTGCGCTTTCGCACCTTCGTGGTCGAGCCCGGTCATGCCGCCAATGTTCCAGTGCTCCAGCAGCTCTTCGACAATCTTCAGGTACTGGCGGGTGCCGAAGATACCGCTGCGGTCCAGCACCTCGCTCATCTCGCTGAAGCCCGCGATGTTATGGCCGGGCATGGCGAAGCCGAGCGTGACCTTGAGCAGCGCCACCAGCGCGCGGTTGGGGTCGGTGCGCAGAATCTCGCCGAAGCAGGCGCGGTAGAACTGGTAGTGGCGCGACTCATCGCCCGCCAGATGCGCCAGCACCTTTTGCAGCATCGGTTCGTCGTTGCCGGCCAGGCGCCCGGTGTTGGCGTGGCTGATCTGCGTGGCTTTCTCCTGCAGCGAGGTATAGGCCAGCAAACGGTAGGGGTCCTGCTCCCACTCGGGGTCGAAGCCGGCGGCGATGTATTCGTACTGCAGTTTTTCCAGCGCGCCCATGTTGAAGAGGCGCGCGTCGCGCACGTAGTCGCGCATGGCGCAGCCGTGGCGGTCTTCCTCGGCCGTCCATACATTGTTCCAGTCGCGCCAGACACTCTCGTTGCTCATGTGCGTGGCGATCAGGCGGTGAAAATGCGGCAGGCCTTCTTCGGTGAGCAGGTTGAGGGCGACGGCCACGCGCACGGTGTCGGGAATGCCGAGCGCATTCTTGCGAATGCCGGTGAGGGTTTCGTCATAGGCGCCGTCGAGCAGCGCATCGGCCGGCATCAGATCGTTGGGGAACCAGAGCTTGCGGCGCGCCAGGTGCTCGTCCATCTCCCGCTTCACCACTGGCTCGGAGGCAATCAGCACCTCGATTTGCAGCGGGGTGCCGAAGCGGGCATTGGACAGTGCGGGGGCGGACATGGTCGTCATGGCAAAACCTGTGGCATTTCAACGGCATTACGGCTCGTTGAGCCGCTCAGATGAAGAATTATAGACAGCGCCTGTGAACCTCCTGCGCAGCCTGGGCTGATCAGTTCTTGATCAGCGTCAGAAACTCCTGCCGGGTGCGCGGGTCGTCGCGGAAGCGGCCTTCCATCATCGAGGTCGTCATCGAGGAGTTCTGCTTCTGCACGCCGCGCATCATTGAGCACATGTGGCGCGCTTCAATCACCACGGCGACACCCTTGGCATCCACCACCTGCTGAATGCACTCGCCAATCTGCTTGGTGAGTTGCTCCTGAATCTGCAGGCGGCGCGCGAAGAAATCGACGATGCGGGGAATCTTGGACAGCCCAATGACCTTGCCGTTGGGGATGTAGCCCACGTGCGCACGGCCGAAGAAAGGCAGGATGTGGTGCTCGCACATCGAATACAGCTCGATATCGCGGACGATCACCATCTCGTTGTTGGTGGTGCTGAACAAAGCGCCGTTGACGATCTCGTCCAGGCTCTGCCGATAGCCCTGGGTGAGAAACATCATCGCCTTGCTGGCGCGCTTGGGGGTGTCGAGCAGACCTTCGCGGTCGGGGTTTTCACCCACGGCTTCCAGAATGCGGCGGTATTCAATTTCCATGGTTGGGCTCTCAAAGTGGGGAGGCGATGATGCCAGAGGTGGCGCTGCCTACAATGCGCGCATGTCGCCTGCGCCCACCGTCAAGAACATTCCCA
>CAMTXV010000189.1:0-9341 GCA_947085665.1 uncultured Sinobacteraceae bacterium
CAAGAGCCACACTCTTTCCCTACACGACGCTCTTCCGATCTCGGCGAACTGCGCCTGATCGACGCGGCCTACAAGGCCTACGGGCAGGAAATCGAAGTACAGACCGGCCGCATCCTCTTCAACGGCGGGCCCATTGCCGAGCCGACCGTAGACCTCGTGGCCAAGCGCAGCCCGCGTGAAGACGTCACGGTATCGCTGCATGTGCGTGGCACGCTCGATCAACCCACCTTCGACTTGACCAGCAGCCCGGCCATGCCCCGCGAACAGCAGCTGGGCTGGCTGCTGTTCGGTCAGCCACTGGATGGCGGTGCGGGCGGTGAGTTTTCTGGCGCGGCCGCTGCGCTGTCGCTGGGCATCGCCGGAGGCGATGCGCTGGCGAGCCGCATCGGCAAGGTGATTGGGCTCGACCAGGTGAGCCTGGCCGCCGACACCAGCAGCACCGCCTGGCAGTCCAGCAACCGCAATCTGCCGGGCGCGGCGGGCACTGAACAAACCCGCTTCACCGTGGGCAAGTACCTCTCGCCAAAACTCTTCGTGAGCTATGGCGTGGGCCTGTTTGATAACGGCAATGTGCTGCGCCTGCTCTACGACCTGGGCCATGGCTTCAAGCTGCGCACCGAGGCGGGGCTGGAGACGGGTGGCGACCTGCTGTACAGCGTCGAACGCTGAGTTTTTACGGGCCGACAACGGCGCGTGGCCGTGGCAGCATTCGCTCACCGTCACCCGGAGTTGCCCATGGCTCGCCTCACCTCCCTGCTTGCAGTCTTCGCATCCGGCCTGATGGCCGCATCGCCGTCGTTCGCTGCCGAGTCCTGTCGCGAGGGCGACCGGGTGAAGCTCGAAGACGGTCGCATCGGCAAGGTGACCTCGGTGGGCAGCATCGGCAGCTGCTTCATCACCATGGTCGATGGCTCCACAGAGGCGCGCCAGCCCAGCCAGATCAGCATCGTCGGCGCGCCTGCAGCGCAGTACGGACCGCTCAAACTCGGCGTCTACGGCTGCCATTCGCCGCAGGTGGGCCTTCGTGCCGATGTGATGATCGGGCTCATCGACAGCGGCCGCTATCGCCACTTCGATGGCGGCGAGGGCCGCTACCGCTACGACCCCAAAAGTCTGATCCTGGAAATCAGCAGCGGGCCGATCAAGGGCATCCGCTACCGGCGCATTGCCGACACCGCGCTGAGCGTGATGGAGATCGGCGGCGAGGCCAACACCAGCACCACCTGCGCGCTCAACACCGCGAAGAGCGTCAGCAAGCGGCCCTGGTAGTCAGTACCGCGTTCAGGCCGCAGCGACCGCCGGCTTGTTCAATACCGGCTTCAGGCTGCTGCGGCCCTGGCTGCCCAGTTCCTCGATGAACTGCTGCAAGGTGGCAATCGCCTCGTCGCGGCCATCGCCAGCGTGCTCTTTCATGTAGCTGCGGTAGCTGTTCTCGTTGGCGAGAAAGCGGTCGACATCGCTCGGCGTCAGGCCCGAAAGCGTGCTCTTCATGCCTACGCCCATGCGCTCGATCATGTGCGCGTTGAGGCGCTGCTCGAAGGCATCTTCCGGGACGGCGAGAATGGGCTTGCCGAAATGGATGGCCTCACCGATCAGCTGGTTGCCGGCGGTGGAGAGCACCGCACGACAGCCCGCGAGGTCATGCACGAACCACTCGTTGGAGAGCGGGCGGAACTCCAGGTTTTCCACCTGGCCGCGGTAGGGCGTGCCGTAGACCTTCACCGGAATATCCAGCAGGCGCAGCGCACGGTCGATGTTGGGGCGGTACTGATGCTCGCCCTTGTTGAAGTAGGCCAGCAGGTAATTGCCGCGCGTGGGCTTGGTCGCCTTCACCACGTCCCGCAGCATCGGGCCGACCACCTTCACACCGGGGTATTTGCCTTCGGCGGGGTAGAAGCTGGAAATGAGAATGCGCTCGGGTATGCCCATCAGGCTGCGATACCCCAGCGCATCCCGCATGCCGGTGAGCCAGATCTCGGGCGGAAAATGCGGCTTGCAGTAGGCGAGGATGCCGACGTGATCGAAGCTGATGCGCGGCAGGTTGAGGCGCTGCGCCGCCTTGTGGCACCAGGCCTCGGAATCGGAGATGACCACCTCGATGCCGCGATCCCTGAACTCCCGCTCGACCTGCTCCATGCCGTGGCCGTGCAGCATCAGGTCCGCCATGGGCGAGAGGTTCTCGCGGATGGTTTTTACGGTGGAGTGCCGGCCGCTGCTGTTGTAGCGGTAGCCCACCATGGGGATGCGCACGGTGGGAAATTTCGGCGCCAACACCTCGTAGGCATCGCCGGCGGTAAACACCGTCACCTCGTGGTGCTTCATCAGCGCCGGCAGCACGCTCAGGCTGCGCATCGCGTGGCCGCGACCGTAACCCATCACTCCGTAGGCAATCCGCATGGCCGCACTCCTTGTGTTTGGGTGTGCAGAGTGTCGGCGCGCTGCTTAAAGGCGCCGTGTCAGATTGGCGACAGTCTGGTGACAGCTTCGCGCGGACACTGCCACGGGGTTGTCACGCTCGCCTTCGGACTCAGGCTCGCTCTGACTTTCGAGCTGAATGGCAGCGGCTGCCGTTATCATTCGCGCCGGGCCGCTCGCCCCCTCCAACTTCTCACTAGAGTCTGACCGTGAACCTTGCTGATCCCGATATCTGGCTGGCCCTCATCACCCTCACTGCGCTGGAAGTGATTCTGGGCATCGACAACATCATTTTCCTGTCGATCATGGCCGCCAAGCTACCGCTGCATCAGCAGGCCCGCGCCCGCACCATTGGTCTGGCAGGCGCCATGGGCATGCGCATCCTGCTGCTGATCTCGCTGGCCTGGATCGCCAAGCTGGTCACCCCGCTGTTCCACCTCGGCAATTTCGGGGTTTCGGGGCGCGATCTCATCCTGTTCTTCGGCGGTGTCTTCCTGGTGTGGAAGGCCGGCAAGGAAATCCGCGAAATGCTGGCGGGCGCCAAGCATGGTGATGAAGACGCCACCGGTCGCGGCAAGGCCGGCGTCACCTTCATGAGCGTGATCGTGCAGATCATGATTCTCGACATCGTCTTCTCGCTGGACTCGGTCATCACCGCCGTGGGCATGACTGACAACCTGCCGGTGATGATCACCGCCATCGTCATCGCCGTGATCTCGATGATGTTCTTCGCAGGCCCCCTGGGCCGCTTCGTGGAAGCCAACCCCACCATCAAGATGCTGGCGCTGGCCTTCCTGGTGCTGATTGGCGTGGTGCTGATGGCCGAAGGTCTGCACCAGCACTTTTCGAAGAACTACGTCTACGTGGCCATGGGCTTCTCCGTGATGGTGGAGCTGCTCAACCTCAAGATGCGCAAATCGCTCGAGAAAAGCGCCCCCGGCAGCCTGCCCGGTCACGGACAACACTGATGCGGGGGTGGGCAGCGCTGCTGCTGGCCCTCGCCCTGACTCATCGCGTTGCGGCCGAGCCCGCTCCGCAAGCCGCGCCCTCCGCTCCGCTCTCGCTCAGCCCTGCTGAGCGAGAGCTCATTGCCGCACATCCCGTGTTGCGGCTGGGGGTGGAATCGAACTGGGAGCCGGTCGAGTTCATCGACGCCAACGGCCGCTACAGCGGTGTGACCTCCAGCTACATGCGGCTGGTGGAGCAGCGGCTGGGCATCCAGTTCGAAATCGTCAACAAGGGCAGCTGGACCGAAACCCTGGCCGCTTTTGAACGTGGTGAGCTGGACGCGCTCTCGGCACTCGGCATCACGCCCGAGCGGCAGCAAGTCATGCGCTTCACGCGGCCCTACATCACCTTTGGCGACGGCATCATCGTGCGCAGCGACGAGCGCTACGTTGAAAAACTGGCCGACTTCGCGCCCGGCAAGCGGCTGGCGGTGATTGAGGGATACAGCACCAGCACCAACGCGGCGCGCCAGTATCCACAGCTGGTGTTGATCCCGGTGCGCAATACCGAGGAGGCCCTGCTGGCGGTCTCGGTCGGGCGGGCGGATCTGGCGGTGGCCACGCTGGCTTCGGCTTACCACATCACGCAGTCCAAGGGCTTGAGCAACCTGCGCGTGGCCGCCAATTTCGATGACGAGGGCGAAGATCAGGCGATGGCCCTGCAGCCTCATCTGGCCGCTTTTGTGCCCCTTTTCAACAAGGTTTTCGCGGCCATTCCCGCCTCGCAGCGCGTTCACCTGCGCGAGCAATGGGTGCATGTGCCACTAGAACAAGGAGTAGCGCGCCGAACCGTGATCTCCTGGGTTGTCATTGCCCTGGCCGGTCTGCTGCTGCTGGCGGGCTGGATCACCTGGCTGGTGCTGCAACGCCGGCGACACGGCCTGCTGCTGGCGCGCGCCGAGCAGGCCGAGCAACAGTTTCGCGCCCTGCTCGATGCCATGCCTGCGCGTTTCTGGCTGTTGCAGGTGGAGTCGGGCCGACCCGTGGGCATCACCCTGTTCGGCCGCGAGACGGGCGCCTTTGCCGGGCGTGTAGCCATTGGCGATCCCGGCGACGACGTGCTGCGGCCGATGTCACCAGACGATCAACAGCGATTCCTGCAGTTGCTCGAAGAGCGCGGACGGCAGATGAGCGCCCTGCATTTCGAGCATGCACTGCCGCAGGCCAACGGCGAGGTGCGATGGAACTACCTGCAGGCCGTGCCGCGGCGGCGCGGCGGCGCGCTGCACTGGTACGGGTGCAGCGTCGATATCAGCAAGCGCAAGGTGCTGGAGGCCGAACTCGACCGCTCGCGTAGCCAGTTGCAGGAACTGGCCGCCGCCGTTCCCGGCGCGCTCTGGCAGTTCCGGCGCGAAGCCGATGGCCGGCAGGCCTATCGCTATCTCTCGGACGGCATCGTTGAAATCACGGGACGCACGCCGGAAGAAACCGACCGGCTGATGCAGGAGAAGGGCTTTGCCCATGTGCATCCTGACGATCGGCTGATCGTCGAGCAGATGATGTCGCCGCAGGACCTGCAACACGGCTTGCGGGAGGGCCGCTACCGGCTGAAGACCAAAAGCGGCGAATGGAAATGGGTGCAGGTGGCGGTTCGCGCCATGCCCGCCGACGAACAGGGTGCCGTGGTGTGGAACGGCATCACGCTCGACGCCACCCGCATTCAAGACGCCGAAGACGCCCTGCGCTTCGAGCGCCAGCGGTTTCAGGACATGGCCGACAACCTCTCGGGGGCGATGTGGCGCCTGCGCCGACTGCCCACGGGCGATTACCGCTTCGACTACGTGAGCGAAGGCGTGGCGCAGGTGGCCGGGCGCACCGCCGCAGAAATTCTGGCGGACCAGCTCAACCCCATGCGCTTCGTGGTGCCGGAAGACCAACCCCGTTTGGCCGCCGCCATGCAGGTTTCGGCCGATACCGGCCAGCCCATCGAGCTGGAATACAGCACCTTTGCCGCCCACGGCGGGCTGGAGCGGCTGTTTGTGCGTGCCGCTGTGCGCCATGAACAGGGCCTGCCGGTCTGGACGGGCGTTCTGCTCAACGTCAGCGATCGCTACCGCTTGCAGCAGTCGCTGGACGAAGTGCGCGGTCGTATTGAAGACATCGCCCGCAATTTTCCGGGGGCAATCTTCCAGATGGTGCGCGATGCCAGCGGCCATCACCGCTTCACCTACATCAGCGAGGGCATTACCGCGCTCACCGGCCGCGCCGCCCGCACGGTGGATGGCCGGGAAGACTTCACCAGCTACGACAACATTCACCCGGAAGACCGCCTGCGCGTGCGCGAGGCCAGCGAACAGATGATCCGCAACAGCGGCCGCAGCCAGTTCGACTATCGAATTCTCAGGGCCGATGGCAGTCCGCATTGGGTGCACTGCGCCATGAATGCGCGCCCCCAGAGCGATGGCAGCGTGCTGATCAACGGCCTGCTGCTGGACGCCGAAGCTGACAAGCGCGTGGAGGCCGATCTGCGCGAAGCACGCGAGCGTGCGGAGTCTGCCAGCCGTGCCAAGACCCGTTTCCTCGCCAACATGAGCCACGAGATTCGCACCCCGATGAACGCGGTGATCGGGCTGGCGCACATTGCCATGACCAGCGAGAGCGACCCCGTGCAGGCCGAGCGTATCGGCAAGATTCACAAGGCCGGCAAGGCGCTGCTGACCTTGCTCAACGACATCCTCGAATACGCACGGCTCGACGCCGGCAAGTTCACCCCCGTGGTGACTGTGTTTGATCTCAACGACGTGCGCGAAGCGCTGCGGCTGTTCTGCGGCCCCGCCGCCGAGACCAAAGGTCTGGCTTTCGAGATGGACTGCCCCGCCTCGCTCAACAGCCACTGGCGAGGCGATGCCACTCGCATTCAGCAGGTGCTGCTCAACCTGCTCACCAACGCCATCAAGTTCACAGACAGCGGCCGGGTCGGGCTTTCGATACGCCCTCTCGATGCCCCGGCGCAGGGCTTGCGGTTTGTGGTGAGCGATACCGGCATTGGCATGAGTGCGGAGCAGCTCGGCCGCGTCTTCGAGGCCTTCGAGCAGGCCAGTGGCGAAACCGAGCGGCGCCACGGCGGCTCGGGCCTGGGCCTGTCGATTTCGCAGGAACTGGTGCGCGCGCTGGGCGGGCAGATCACGGTGGAAAGCACGCTGATGCAGGGCACCCGCTTCACTATCGAGCTGCCTCTGCGCCCTGCTGCCCCCACCCTGGCAGAGCGTCCTGCCAGCAGCGACATGGCGGCAAAGTTGCGTCGGCTGCAAGACCAGCTCTCGCAGCGCGATACCGCCGGGGCACGTCAGAGCCTGGCCGGCCTGCGCATCCTGCTGCTGCCGCAGGGCCGCGAGGCCGAGCTCCACGCGCTGGAGCGTGCGCTGGCCCACTACGATGCCGATACCGCCGAGGTAGAGCTCGCCCGTCTGACCGCCCGTTGGGCCTTGCAGGGCAGATGAGTGTCTCGCAGCCCCGCCCGCGAAAGCGAGCCGCTATGATCCCGCGCTCATGGCGGCCATTGCTTGGCTGCCAGCATCAGCAGAATGAAGGAGATCGCGGTGACCACTGAAGCGCGCAAACCGACCATTCTGGTGGTGGCTGAAAACAGCGCCCATACCGAGGTGCTGCGCAGCGTGGTGGGCCGCTTGCAGTCGAATGCGCTGGTGATTGGCAGCATCGAGCTGGGCCCGGTGCTGGAGTTTCTCGACCCGCCGCCGGAGCTGATTCTCTACGACGCTGGCGAGCCCGACTTCAACGCGCTGAATGTCTGCCGCCGGCTGCAAAGCAATATGCGCACGCGCTTCGTGCCGGTGCTGTTTTTCAACGCCGCCGCAGACTCCGCCCTGGAACTGGCCGCCTTCGATGCCGGCGCCCAGGACTATCTGCGCGCGCCTTTTGATGAGGCGGTGATCTTTGCCCGCCTGCGCCTGCACCAGCAGCTGCACGTGCAGAAGCGTCAGCTCGCGGCGCAGATCCAGATTCGCACCAAGGAAGTCAGCGCCGCGAACATCGAGCTGGTGAAGCGCCTGCGCGCCGCCGCCGAGTTCAAGGACGACGAAACCGGCAGCCACATCGAGCGCATGTCGCTGTATGCGCAGCTGCTCTCGCGCGCGGCGGGCTTGTCTGAAGCCGAGGCCACGCTGGTGCAGCAGGCCGCGCCCATGCACGACGTGGGCAAGATCGGCATCCCCGACCGCATTCTGCTGAAGCCCACGCCGCTGACCCCGGACGAGTGGCGGGTGATGCGCATGCACCCCGGCATCGGCGCCGGCATCATCGGCAAGCACGATGCGCCCATTCTGAAAATCGCCCGGCGCATTGCACTCACCCACCACGAAAAGTGGGACGGCACCGGCTATCCACGCGGCTTGAAGGGCGAGGAGATTCCCATGGTCGGCCGCATCGTGGCGCTGGCCGATGTGTTTGACGCCCTCACCAGCGAGCGGCCGTTCAAGCCGGCCTGGCCGGTGGAGAACGCCATCGCCTACATCCGCGAGCAGACCGGCCGCCATTTCGATCCGCGCCTGGCCGGACTGTTCCTCGAGCTGATGCCGGAAATCCTCAAGATCCGCGCCGAACACCCCGAGAAACCCTCGATGCTGTTCGACCTGCGCTCGCGCATGAGCGAGACGCTCATCTAGCCCTGAGGGAGAGCAATCAAGCGGCATCACTGCTACACGCTTTTCCCTCACAGCGAGCGTAGCGAAGCGCCCTTACAGGCCCGCAGCGCGGGCCGCCCTCACAGCGCAGCGCCCTCACGTAAACTCGCGCCTTCCATCCAGTCGCGCTGACATGTCCCCCACCCAAAAAGCCCACTGGCAACTGCATTTCTGCGTGTTGCTCTGGGGCTTCACGCCCATTCTGGGGGCCGCCATCTCGCTGCCCGCACCGCAGCTGGTGTGGTGGCGCATGGGGCTGGTGGCCCTGCTGCTGGTGGCGCTGCCCGGCGTGCTGCGTGGGCTGATGGCGCTGCCCGCAAGGCAGTGGGCCATCTTCAGCGGCATTGGCGTGGTGGTGGCGCTGCACTGGCTGGCCTTCTACGGCGCCATCAAACTCGCCAATGCCTCGGTGGCGGTGGTGTGCCTCGGCGCTGCCACGGCCTTCACTGCCGTGGTCGAACCCCTGGTGACGGGCCGGCGCTTCATCGCCCGCGATCTCTGGCTGGGACTTGCGGTGATCCCCGGCGTGGCGCTGGTGGCGGGCGGTCTGCAGCCGGGGCAAGTACTGGGCTTTGTGGTGGGCGTGCTGGCGGCCCTGGGCGCCACGCTCTTCACCAGTTTCAACAAGCGCTTCGCGCACGATGCCGACCCCAAGGTGGTCACCGCGCTCGAACTCGGCGCCGGTGCGGTGTTCATGACTTTCGCCTTGCCGCTGCTGCCCCATGAGGGCGTGATCTACCCCCTGCCCGCCGGCAAGGATGTGTGGCTGATGGCGATCTTCGTGGTGTTCTGCACCGCACTGCCCTTCACGCTCTCGCTGGTGGCCTTGAAGCAGCTCTCGGCCTTCGTGGCGCAGATGGCGGTGAATCTCGAACCCGTCTACGCCGTGGCTCTTGCCGCCCTGCTGCTGGGCGAGACAAAAGAGCTGACGCCGCAGTTCTATTTCGGTGTGGCCATTCTCTTCGCAGCGGTCTTTCTGCCGCCCGTGGTGGCCTGGCTGCGCGGCGAGCGAAAGCCGGCAGACCCGACCTCCGTAGAATCGATGCCATGACTTTTGACCCCCGCACGCTGGCCGATACCGACCCGCAACTCATCGCCCTGGTGCAGTCGCTCAACCCCGCCCAGCGCGAGGCAGTGACCGCTCCGCCGGAGCACCGTCTGGTGCTGGCGGGCGCCGGCAGCGGCAAGACGCGCGTGCTCACCCATCGCATTGCCTGGCTGATGGCTGTGGAGGGCGTGAGCGCGCATTCCATTCTCGCCGTCACCTTCACCAATAAAG
>CAMTXV010000190.1:0-6313 GCA_947085665.1 uncultured Sinobacteraceae bacterium
CGCGGTCGCGCAGCTGGTCGCGGTTCGCACCACCCGTGAACCAGGTGTAGCGCAGCTCGCCAATGAAGCGCGAGAGGTAGTCCAGACGAATGCCCGAGAGAATCTGCTTGCGGCCTTCGACGAAGTTCTGGCCAAGGCCGGGGCCCACGCCGTGTACGTCGTGGAACAGCGCATTCAGAAACTCGACGTTGGCACCAAAGAAGGCGCTGTCGTAGCGCGCGAGCGTCACGAAGCGATAGCCATACGACTCCGGCGTGCCGAAGCCCTTGATGTCGGCCTGCACCTGCGACAGAGGGTTTTGCAACAGGTTGTAGCAAGCGGTGGTCGCCTCAGCCTGACTCTGGTTATTGCCGGGAGTCGCCACATCGCACTTGTGCGAGCTGGCATTACCCGGTGTGGCGGGGTTGCGGATATCGACCGGGTTCAAACCCACCGAGCCGCCAATGCCGGCGGAGATGTGGGTGTCGGTGCCAGCACCGTTGGCCTGGAACTCCGAAAGATCGGGATAGTCCGGCAAATGCGTGAAGCCCGCTTCCAGCAGCAGGGTGATCTGCGTGGCGCCAATGGGGTTATCGCCACCGATGGTCTTCAGCAGGATGAACTCGCCCTGCCCGATGGCCATCTGCTCGTAGCCGCGAATGTACTGGCCCGGCTGCACCTGCCCCGCCACACCGCCGCGGTAGGAGGTGATGAAGTCCGGCACCGCCGTGCGGCGGCCCGGCAGCGTCGTGCCCGGGACGACGGCGATGTCCTGGTCCGGGAAGCCCGGCTGCAGGAGTGCAAACACCAGGTCGGTGGTGTGCACCTGAATCGGCAGGTTCGGGCGGTAGGCGTATTCGCCGGAGAACGCGAAATCACCCACCGTGGTGTTGAACGAGAAGCCGTACATCTTGATGTTCTCAGGGTATTCCACGAACACCTTGCCGGTATCCAGCGGCAGGGCCTCGGCCCCCAGCGGCAGCTGCGCGCCGGGCGACTGCGCGAGCTGCACCAGTGCTGCGGGGTCGCCGGCTTGGCAGGCCGCCGCAAAGCGCACCAGCTGCAACGGGTCCATGAGGTTGTCGGTGCCCTCAGGAATACAGGTGGCCTGGGTGGCAATGGCGCTCACCGAGGGAATACGCGCGTGGTAATTGGCAAAGTAGAAACCCAGCTCGGTGCCGTTGTTGAGGCCTTCGAGAAACACCTTGGCGGAGAAGCCGTACTGGCCACCTTCGCTGGGCTTGTACTGGCGTTCCAGTTCGTAGTCGCGCAGCAGCGTGCGGCTGGAGCGCGAGTTGAGGATGAACAGCGGGTCATCCGGGTTCAAGCGCGGCTCGTACAGCTGCAAGGGGTCTTCCGGCGCCTTGGCAAACGAGAGCATGGCGATTTCGCCGCCTTCACCCAGAGTGTCGGAAACCGAGAAGTAGCTACCCACCGGGTCCACAACCACCGGCTTCCAGTCGTACTGGTAGAAAGCCTGCGCGCTGAGGCCATCAATCACATCGCCTTCCAGCAGCACCATGCCCACCGGGCGCGACAGTTCTTTCACGTCAAAGCCCGGAATACGCAGGCGGGCCTGGTCTGGCGGGTTGATGCTGTTGAGCGAGTTGGCGAGCAGGAAGGCGCTTTCGCCCCAGTTGAGCACCTGATTACCGACCTTGAGATTGAAGTTGCGGTCGCCGATCTCGAACTGGCGACTCACGAAGTAGTCGAGGGCCTGGAAACGCACGCCGCTGCGGTCACGCGCTGCCGACAGATACGGGGTGCGGAACGGACGCAGCGTGGTATCTGGGTGGCGTTCGCTGAACGACGAATAGATGCCGTCGAAATAACCGACCGTGCGGGTGAAGAAATTGAACTCGCCGAGCTCGAAGCTGATGTCTGAGGTCAGCTTGGCCGTGGCGTAGGCGATGTCGTACTTGTCGAAATTGAGGTTGCCGTCATCGCCGTTGGGGGTGAGCGCGCCGGGCTGGCGCAGGAATACGGCATTGGCGTTGCCATCGTCCCGTTCGCGGGTGCCTGAGCAGGTGTCGCCAGTAAACGTGTTGGCGCCATTGGTGTTGGGGCCACTAATGCCATCGTCACCCTCGCGCTGCACGCAGGGGCCGGCAAGGCCCAGGTCGCGCGCCAGGCTGCTCTTGCCCACCAGCGAGCCGTCACGATCCTGGGTGCGCATGATGGCCCCCACCGTGGCGAGGTTTTCGATTTTCACGGTGGTACCCGCGAGGTCCACCTCAAACGCGGCGACATGAGTGCTGCACAGCAGCGTTGCCGCGAAGCCTGCGCCTACGGCGGCGCGGGCGATCCACAGATTGCCTTTCAACATGAACTTCCTCCCTGCGATAAACAGCCTGAGCCCTGCTGCAAGGCAGGGCTTCTTCGTTGAAAAAGCCCTGCGGCGAGGCAGGGCTTTACGGATTACTTGCTGGCTTGCTTGGACACGTTGGCGGGGTCGAAGAACGACAGGTCGTAGTCCTTTTCCAAGGTTTCCGGCTCTTCGTTGTTCATGGCCAGCGTGAGATAACGGCCCGAAATCAGGTCGTAGACCGTCTCCAGGGCGGTGCCCGGGTAAATCTGGTCGTTCGCGCCGTCATAGCTCTGAATGTGATGGCCTTCCTGCACGCGCCAGAGGGTGCCGCGGGCATCGTAGTTGTCCACCGCGGCAATCTGCCAGGTGTCTTCGTCGATGAACATCACGCGCTTCTTGTAGATGTGCGTGGTGCCCGGACGCACATTCGCCTCGACCACCCAGACGCGGTGCAGCTCGTAACGGGCGTGGTCCTGGTTGATGTGGCTCTTGGTGACGAAATCTTTGTACTTGAGCTTGTCGGAGTGCAGCGCGTAGGCGTTGTAGGGGATGTAAATGTCTTTCTTGCCCACCAGCTTCCAGGTGTAGCGGTCCGTAGCACCGTTGAACATGTCGAACTGGTCATTGGTGCGCAGGCCGTCAGCGCCGGTGCCGGGGTTGTCGTAGCCCACGTTGGGGGCGCGGCGCAGGCGGCGCTGGCCGGGGTTGTACTGCCAGGCACGGCGGGGTTCTTTCACCTGGTCGATGGTTTCGTGCACCAGGGTGATGGTGCCGGCCAGGCGCGGCGGCGAGGTGATGGACTGCAGGAAGTAAATGCTGACGTTGTTCAGGTCTTCAGGCGTCGCGGTGCGGCTGTCGTACGGAAACTTCACCTGCTCGCGGATTTTCACCAGGTTGAAATCACCGCCGGTGGTCACTGCAGCCTGGATATTCCAGCGATCAGCACCCACGCCGCGGTAACGCAGCTTGTGATTCCAGAGCGGCTCGTTACCCGTCTTGGGGATGGGGAACGGGATGCCGAGAATCGCGCCCTTCACCGTTTCGCCAGCGTTGGCCACTTCGGCATTCAGCGCATTTTTCAGGGTGGCGTCGTAGACGAACTTCGGAAACGCGCCGGTGCGGCGGGTTTCATACACATTCATCTTGTAGGTGGCGCCGTACTTGGCGAACAGCGCCTTCTGACCATCGGTCAGCTTGGCGGCGTACTGATCCACATTGGCCTTGGTGATGGTGAACTTGGGCTTGTCGCCGGGAAACGGATCGCAGATGCGTGAGCCGGGGCCCTTGTAGCAGGCGGGCGCCTTGGTGAGTCCACCGTCCCACTTGGGAATGCTGCCGTCCTTGTTGGCGGCGCGTTCGGCGCCGATGGGGGTCAACGTGGTTTTGAGCTTGTCGGCTTCGGCCTGCGACACCTTGGCATGGGCCGATGCGGTGACAACCGCCATCAAAAGCCCCAGCAGCAACTTGGTTTGCATCACTTCTCCTGTACGGGTTTGTTGAGCCTGGGCACCGTGGCGACCAGCAGACTTCGTGTGGTGACTACTTTGCCGCGCCGAGCCTTATTTCGCCTCGGGTTATATCAGCCTAAACGCGAACATTTCGGGTCTGAAAGCGGCGCCGCCCTGCCAGAACGCAGCCGCGCCGGATCGGATGACACGGGCAGCTCTGTCATCGCGTCCGGCGGGAGCGTTGCGCCCTTATACTGCGCCCGCCCAAATTATCCCTTCAGGAGTTATGCGATGGCCACTTACAACGCCCCCCTGCGCGAAATCAACTTTGTGCTCAATGACGTGCTCAAGGTGAGCCGCCTGAGCGAAACCATTCCCGCTTTTGCAGATGCGACGCCGGAAGTGTTCGCGGAGATGATCGAGACTGCCGCCAAATTCTGCGAGAAGGAACTGTTTCCGCTGAGCGCGCCTGGTGACGCCCAGGGCTGCAAGCGCCACGCGGACGGCAGCGTCTCCCTGCCCGATGGCTTCAAGGAAGCCTTCCAGAAGTACGCAGCCAACGGCTACGTCGGCCTGCCCAACACCACGGAATACGGCGGCCTTGGCCTGCCCTACACCATGGCCAAGGTGGTTGAAGAAATGGCCTGCTCCTCGAATGTGGGCTTCGCGCTGTTCCCCGGTCTGACCACCGGCTGCTTCGAGGCCATCCTCGCCAACGGCAACGAGGAGCAGAAGAGCATCTTCCTGCCCAAGCTGGGCGCGGGTGAATGGGCCGGCACCATGTGCCTCACCGAACCGCATGCCGGTTCAGACCTCGGCGCCGTCAAGACCAAGGCCATTCCCCAGGCCGACGGCACCTTCAAGATCGAAGGCACCAAGATTTTCATCACCAGCGGTGAGCACGACTGCACCCCCAACATCGTTCACTTCGTGCTGGCCCGCGTTGAAGGCGCACCGGGCGGCGTGAAGGGGCTTTCCACCTTCGTTGTCTCCAAGTTCAAGGTGGATGCCAACGGCACTCTCGGCGAGCGCAACGCGGTGCATTGCGCCTCCATCGAGCACAAGATGGGCATCCACGGCAGCTGCACCTGCGTGATGAACTTCGATGGCGCCGTGGGCACCATGGTGGGCAAGCCCGGCGAAGGCATTCAGAACATGTTCGTGATGATGAATCTCGCGCGCATTCTGGTGGGCGTGCAGGGTCTGGGCCAGTGCGAACTCGCCACCCAGAACGCCATCCGCTACGCACTCGACCGCAAGCAGGGCAAGACCTTCAACGGCCAGCCCACCATTGCCGATCACCCCGATGTGCGCCGCATGCTGCTGACCATGATGGCCGTCACTGAAGGCGCGCGCGTGATGACCTACGAAACCGGCATGTATGTGGACCTGGCGCATCACCACGAAGACGCCGCCGTGCGTGAAGAAGCCAACGACTGGGTGGAACTCAACACCCCGCTGGTGAAGGGCTACTGCACCGATATGGCAGTGGAACTGGGCAGCATGGCCATTCAGGTCTATGGCGGCCACGGCTTCATCCGCGAGCATGGCGTGGAGCAGATCCTGCGCGACTCGAAGATTCTCTGCCTCTACGAAGGCACCAACGGCATTCAGGCGATGGACCTCGTGCGCCGCAAGCTCTTCCTCAGCGAAGGCCGCGCCGCCAAGCGCTTCTTTGCACTGGTGAGCAAGGCGGCGGTCGATGCCTCGCCCGACCACGCCTTCATCGCCGAGCCGCTGAAGAAGGCGCTGGCTGACCTCGAATCGGCCACCGGCTGGATCTACGAAACCTTCAAGAGCAAGCCGGAAGAAGCCAGCTTCGGCTGCTGCGACTACCTGCGCGCCTTCAGCCTCGTGTACCTCGGCTACAACTGGCTGCGCATGGTGCAGGCCGCCAGCACCGCTGGCGACGAGGCGTTCAAGGCCAGCAAGTTCACCACCGCCCGCTTCTTTGCCAGCAAGCTGCTCACGCAAGTCACCCCGCTGTGCGACACCGTGAAGAGTGGCTCGGGTGATTTCATGAGCCTGCCCGCCACGCAACTCGCAGCCTAAACAAAGCACCATCCAAAACTGTCACTCCGAACGCCGTGAGGAAGCTACTTTCCGCACGGCGCGTCCTCCGCCGAGGAGATTCCTCGCGAAGCTCGGAATGACAGAACTTTGAAGCTGATTTCTCACAGAGGGAACTGCACCATGACCACCGCCTACGACTTCAGCGCCAAAACCATTACCGGCAGCGAGCAATCGCTGTCGGACTTCAAGGGCAAGGTCACGCTCGTCGTCAACGTCGCCTCCAAGTGCGGCTTCACGCCGCAGTACAAAGGCCTCGAAGCCATTCACAAGCAGTACTCCGGCAAAGGCTTTGCGGTGCTGGGTTTCCCCTGCGACCAGTTTGGTCACCAGGAGCCGGGCGATGAGCAGGAAATCATGAACTTCTGCTCGCTGACCTACGACGTGAGCTTTCCGATGTTCGCGAAGATCAAGGTCAACGGCGATGACGCCCACCCGCTCTACAGGCACCTGAAAAGCGAAGCCACAGGCCTCTTGGGCACCGAAGGCATCAAGTGGAACTTCACCA
>CAMTXV010000191.1:0-5248 GCA_947085665.1 uncultured Sinobacteraceae bacterium
ATCACGGCATCAGGCTATGACGTAGTACTGCCTTGGCAGGTACTCAATGCCGCCGACTACGGTGTGCCGCAAGACCGTCGTCGCCTTTTCGTCATCGGTGCTCGCCGTGGCTTGTCCATGCCTGCCTACCGAAAGCCACTGGCTCAAAAAGTATCCGTTGCTGATGCGATTGGCGATCTGCCTGACGCCGATCAATTTGCAGAACTTCTTGAAAGCGATGCAGTTATCACAACGTGGAAAACCCGCTCCAGCTATGCGCGTCAATTGCGCGGACTCTCGGAAGACTTAGCGGATTTCAGCTATCGACGCCGTTTTGATGTCGATCAACTGACCTCCAGCCTGCGCACCCAGCACACACCTCTTTCGCAACAGCGGTTCTCTTCAACCAAAGCGGGCGATACAGAGCAGGTCAGTCGGTTCCACAAACTTGATCCCGATGGGCAGTGCAACACGCTGCGTGCGGGTACTGATAGCGCGCGCGGCGCTTTCACATCGCCACGTCCAATCCATCCGTTTCTACCAAGGGTCATCACCGTTCGTGAGGCGGCGCGACTACATTCCTACCCGGATTGGTTCCGATTCCACAGCACCAAATGGCATGGGTTCCGGCAGATTGGAAACAGTGTACCGCCGCGCCTGGGCCGTGCCATTGGTGCAGAGATCATTGCAGCTCTTGGCATCCAGCCGCAAAAGCCAGTCATCGTGCTGTCTCAGCAAGATGCCGCGCTTTTAACCTTCGACATGGGGCGCGCTGCACGTCATTTCCGTGTGCCGCATAACGTCATTGCACAACGCACGCGCAAGACAACAGTTCCCGCTGCACAGGGGTCGTTGATCTCAGAAGATGCAGAGGGATACAGCCATGTCTGAGACGCCCAAGCTGCTCAACCGCTATCAGGCCATCATCCTCAGAGTGTTCTCCACTCACCATCGGCAAGGTGTTGCCGAGTTCGAGTTCACGCGGGATGAGTTTGTGGCCATCGCCGAATCTCTGAAGATCAAGCTGCCGAAGAATGTCGGTGATGTGATCTATTCCTTCCGCTATCGCAACGAATTGCCGGAAACCATCCGCAAAACCGCGCGCAATGGCTTGGAATGGATCATCGAAGGCGCAGGCCGTGCGCGGTATCGCTTCAAACAAGTTCGACTGAACCGCATCGTGCCGCGAGAAGAACTGCTGACCATCAAGATTCCCGATGCCACGCCGGAAATCATCGGTGCCTACACGCTCGGCGATGAGCAGGCTTTGCTGGCAAAGGTTCGTTACAACCGCTTGGTAGACCTTTTCCTTGGCATCACCGCTTACTCACTGCAAAACCATTTGCGAACCACAGTGAAGGATGTTGGGCAGATTGAAATCGACGAAATCTACGTAGGCGTGGATCGTCATGGGCGACAATTTGTGGTGCCCGTTCAAGCCAAAGGCGGCAACGACAAACATGGCGTAGTGCAGACCCAGCAGGACGTAGCTTGCTGTGCAGAGAAGTTTCCCAGCCTGATCTGTCGGCCAGTTTCGGCGCAGTTCATGACTGAAAATCGTATTGCCTTGTTCGAGTTGGCGGTGATGGACGGAGACATCAAGGTCGTCGATGAGAAGCACTATCGCTTGGTACCCGCCAGTCACATCAGCGCTGATGAGTTAAGACTGTTATCAAACATTGCGCCTTGAAGCCAAGGCCGCACAGAGCAGTGAATGGCGATTTTGCGGCGCTGCCGTAAAATGCCGCTCACTGTGATCCTTTCGTCTTCCCGCTGAGTGCTGCAATGACTTTCGTCGTCACCGAAAACTGCATCAAGTGCAAGTACACCGACTGCGTCGAGGTGTGCCCCGTCGACTGCTTCCACGTCGGCCCCAACTTTCTGGTCATCGACCCGGAGGAATGCATTGACTGCACGCTCTGCGAGCCGGAATGCCCCGCCAATGCCATCAGGGCTGAGGACGACCTGAAAGAGCACGAGCTGCACTTCAAGCCCTTGAATGCCGAGCTCTCCAAGCTCTGGCCGGTGCTCACCGAGCGCATGGGCGCGCCGGCGGATGCCAAGGAATGGGACGGCAAGCCGGACAAGTTCAAGCTGCTCGAACGCTAGGCTCCCGCGCGTCGCATGGCAGACGACGCGAAATACCAGTTGATTCCCCCGGGCGAAGACTTCGCCCGGGTTTTTTGTGCGCGCCTGATGGCACAGCACGCCCAGCAGCTGCCCGACCTCTCGGGCGTGACGGTGGTGGTGCCCCAGGCCCATCTCGGACAGGCCATTCGCGCGCGGTTGCCGGCGGCAGCGGGCGGCGCGCTGCTGATGCCGCGCCTGCTCACGCTGGCCACGTTGGCCGCGCCGGATACCCCACCCGCCTCCGCTCTGGCCTGCCAGCTACGCCTGGCGGAGGCTGTCAGCCGCTTCCGCTTTCTCTTTCCCGGGCAAACCCCGCTGCGGGTGGCCGAGGCCCTGTTCACGCTGTTTGAAGAACTCGAACGCGAAGCCGTTGTGCTGCCCACCGACGAGCCCGGCCTTGAAGCGCTGCTGCGGCGCGGCTACGGGGCTACGGCACCACTCGCCGCCCTCTCCCGCGAGGCTGAGATCGTCCACAAGCTGCACCAGGCTTTTCGAGAAGAACTCGGCGCTGCCGCACCCGCCGTGGCGCGGCGCGAGGCGCTGCGCAGTACGCTCACCGCATGGCCTGCCGATGCACCGCTGTGGTTTGCGGGCTTCGACACCCTCAGCGCGGCGGAAGCCGCCTGCATGGCGGCGGCGCTTCACCGCCTGCCGCTCGCCCGCGTGGTGCTGCCCGGCAGGTTGGAGGGCCGCGATGGCGCTGCCACCCGCCGCCTCTTGCACGCTCTTGGGCTGTCGACCCCAACCGCGCCGACACCCAGCACCCAGCACCGCAGCCGGGGGCTGGACGCCGGCTTTGCCGATGACGCCGTCGCCTGCGAACGCGCGGCAGCACTGGGCACTGTGGACTGGGGCGATCTGGCACTGGTCGCGGCAGACGATGCCGAGCACGAGGCGCAGTGCGCGGATCTCGCCGTGCGCGAGGCCCTGCTGGCGGGCGCGCGACAGGTGGTGGTGGTCAGCAACGACCGCCGCTTTGCCCGCCGCCTGCGCGCGCGGCTGGAGCGGGCGGGCATCGCACTGGCTGATCGCGGCGGCTGGGCGCTCTCCACCAGCCGGGCTGCCGCCACGCTGGATGCCTGGCTGGACTGCGTCGTTGATGACTTCCCCTATCGCGCGCTGTTTGCCCTGCTGAAGTCCGGCTTTCTCGACGGCGGCCGCGCCTGGGCCGAGGCACTGGAACCGCTGGCAGTCGAGAAGAAAATCGCCGGGCAATCGGCGCAGTGGCAGGGCCTGCTACACGGCGCGGAGCGTGCACGCTGGCAGAACCTCGACTACGCCGCCAGCGCCCTGGGCGATCTTCAGGGCAATCGCCCCGGCGCGGAATACGCCGAGGCCATTCTGCAAAGTCTCGCCCGGCTGGGGCTGGAAACCACCCTCGCGGCGGACGCGGCCGGCGGGCGCCTGCTGGCCTCTTTGCACGAGCTGCGCAGCGCACTGGCAGCCACCACGCTGAAGCTGCAATGGAGCGCCTTCCGCGCTCTGCTCGACCGCGTGCTGGAGCACGCGAGCTTCCCCGCCGGCGGTGGCGATGGCCGCGTGCAGCTGCTCACGCTGGACCAAACCCAGGGCCTCGCCGCCGAGGCCGTGGTGCTGGCCGGCAGCACCGCCGCCCTGTTTGCGCCGGGCATAGCACCCTTCTTCAACCGCGCCGTGCGGCTGGAACTCGGCCTGCCCACCGCCAGCGTGCAGCAGGCGCTCACGCTCGCGCGCCTGCGCCGCTTGATGGAATCGGCACCCCGCGTGCGTCTGCTCTACGCTCCAGCAGGCCCCGGCGAGCTGGCCGAGCCCGCACCGGCGCTTGCGGCACTGATGGCCTTTGCCGCAGCCACTGGCAGTCCGCTGCCGCAGGACGACGCCCTTGCCCGCCGCGCGCGGCTCGCCGAAATTGCCAGCGACTCGCCGCTGCCCGCGGCCCGGCTGCGGCCCGCACCGGCTGGCAGCGCGGCGCATCTCGCGCGGCCGCTCTCCGCCAGCGCGCACCAGGCGCTCATCGACTGCCCCTACACCTTCCACGCCCGCCAGAGGCTGCGCCTGCGTGCGGTGGACGAACCCGATACGCCGCTGGATGCCAGCGACTACGGCCAGCGCCTGCACCGCATCCTCAGCGCCTTCGAAGCCGCCGAGCCCGGCTTGCCGCCGCCCTACGCTGGCCCGCGCGGCGAGCCGCACGCCGAGGCGATGGCGGTGCATCTGCGCCACATTGCCACCGCCGTGTTCGAGCACGACCTTGAACAGCGTCCCCTCGCGCGCTTCTGGCAACAGGCCTTTGAAGAGGCCGTGCCCTGGCTGGTGCAGCGCCTCAACACCCTGCCCACGGCCGCCGTGCAGGTGGAGCGCGAGCTGAGCGCCGAGCGCGACGGCTGGGCGCTGCGGGGCCGCGCGGACCGCATCGAAGACGATGGCGAGAGCCGCCGCCTGATCGACCTCAAGACCGGCGCCACGCCCTCGGTGGATGACCTCATTACAGGCGAGGCCGTGCAGCTGCCGCATTACGCGCTGCTGGCTGGCGGTATTCAGCGCGCGGAGTACTGGGCCGTGAAAGCCGAGCGCACGCCTGGTCTCGATGCCGAGCAGCTCGGCAGCCTGCTGCCGGAGATCGCCCAGCGATTGGGCGCCATGGCCACGGCCATCGAGCGCGGCGCGCCGCTGTCGGCGCACGGCGACCACAAGCAGTGCGCGCGCTGCGACTACTCCGGCGTCTGCCGCCGGCAGGACTGGGCCCGCGCATGAGCGCCGCACTCGACCCCACCCGCAGCGCCAGCCTGCTGGCGAGCGCCGGCACCGGAAAAACCTGGAACCTCACCGCGCGCATCGCCCGTCTGCTGCTGGCGGGTGCCTCGCCGGGCGGCATTCTGGCGCTCACCTTCACCCGCAAGGCCGCCGCCGAAATGCGGCAGCGCGTCGCCGCCCGCCTGCAGGAACTCGCCTTTGCGAGCGACGCCGACTTGCCGGCGCTGCTGCAGGCCATTGGCGCACCCAGCGATGCCGGGACGCAGGCCCGCGCGCGCGGCTTGGCTGAGTCACTGGCCCACGCCGAGGTGCCGCTGAAGGCCGGCACCCTGCATGCGTTTTGTCAGGAGGAGATCGGAAGAGCACACGTCTGAACTCCAGTCACCGATGCGGTTATCGCGTATGC
>CAMTXV010000192.1:0-4051 GCA_947085665.1 uncultured Sinobacteraceae bacterium
GCCGTGCTGGTGGACTACCTGCCCAGGCCTGACGCGAAGGACCCCAAGGCGCCGCCAGTGCCCACCGCACTGAGTGCGGAGGAGCTCACCCGCATCGAGGCACTGGTGAAGCAGGCCATGGGCTTCGATGCCCAGCGCGGCGATAGCGTGACGGTGCAGAACGCGCCCTTCGTGGTGGTGACGCCAGAGGCCATTGCCCCATTGCCGCTCCTCGAGCGCCCCGAGGTGCAATCGCTCACCCGCCAGGGCCTCTCGGCGCTGGTGCTGCTGGTGCTGCTGCTGGCGGTGGTGCGGCCGCTGCTGAAGAACCTGTTCACCAGCCCGGCGCAGGCACCGATGCTGCTGCAGGGCGGACTCGCCGCGCTGCCATCGCCCGTCAGCAGCGATGCCGAAATTGCCGAGGCCCTGAGTGCCAAGCGCCAGGTCGCCATCGCAGCCCCCAGCGGCCCTTCGCCCTACGAACAAAAGATCACGCTAGCCCGCGAAACCGTGAAGCAGGACCCCAAGCGCGTTGCCCAGGTGATGAAGACCTGGATCGCGCAAGAACAGTAAGTCTCCGCTCGCCGCCGCAACCACAGGACTCCCGACGATGGCCGACGCCTCTTCAGCCCCCAGCCGTAACCCACCGGCAGCGCCTGCGGCCAAGGCCGCACTCAGCTCCACCGAGCGTGCGGCCATCTTCCTGCTCTCGCTAGGCGAAACCGAAGCCGCCGATGTGCTGCGCCACATGGGTGCGAAGGATGTGCAGCGGCTCGGCCAGGCCATGGCCAGTCTCACCAGCGTGTCGCGCGAGCAGGCCGAGAGCGTGCTCGATGGCTTCACCGATGCGCTCGACAACCAGACCTCGCTCGGCGTGGGCAGTGACGACTACGTGCGCAAGGTGCTCGTGCAGGCGCTCGGTGAAGACAAGGCGGGCGGCCTCATCGACCGCATCCTGCTCGGCCGCAACAGCAAGGGTCTGGAAGCGCTGAAGTGGATGGAAACCCGCGCGGTGGCCGAACTCATCCGCAACGAGCACCCGCAGATCATCGCCATCGTGCTGGCGTATCTGGACCCGGATCAGGCCGCCGAAGTGCTCATCAACCTGCCAGACCGCGTGCAGAGCGATGTGGTGCTGCGTATCGCCACGCTCGACGGCATCCAGCCGCAGGCGCTCAAGGAGCTCGACGAGATCATGGAGCGCCAGTTCAGCGGCAACAACAACATCAAGTCGTCGAGCGTCGGTGGCGTGAAGGTGGCGGCCGGCATCCTGAATCTCATGGACTCGGCGACCGAGCAAAAGCTCACCGAGATGATCAAGGGTGTGGACGAGGAAATTGGCCAGCGCATCCAGGACCTCATGTTCGTGTTCGACAACCTGGCGGAAGTCGACGACCGCGGCATCCAGGCACTGATGCGCGACATCTCCACCGAAGTGCTGAGCCTCGCACTGCGCGGTGCCGACCCCAAGGTGAAGGACAAGATTCTCAAGAATATGAGCCAGCGTGCCGCGGCGATGCTGGTGGAAGACATGGAGGCCAAGGGTCCGGTGAAGCTCGCCGATGTCGAGGCCGCACAGAAAGACATTCTCGCCACCGCCAGACGCCTGGCCGATGCCGGCACGATTGCCCTGGGCGGCAAGGGAGATGACTTCGTATGACCACCCTCTGGAGCACCGAGAACTCCCACACCGCCACCCGCTGGGCCAAGCCTGTATTCGATCAGCCGCGCGCCGCGCGCGCTGAAGATGCGGGCCAGCAGCAGGCCCGCCAGCAGCAGGCCGAGGCCGATGCCCAGGCGCGTGGCTTTGCAGTGGGCCGCGCAGCGGGTCTGGCCGATGGCCGCGCGGCGGCCGAGCGCCTGGCAATGCAACTGCAACAGCTGCTCGATGCCCTGGCGCAGCCGCTGGCCGTGGCCGATGCTGAAACTGAGCGCGTGCTGGTGGCCCTCACACTCGAAGCCGCGCGCCGCATTGCCCAGCAGGAACTCAATCTCGACCCGGCCAAGGTGGCGGCCGTGGTGCGCGATGCGGTGGCCAGTCTCGGCAGCGCGCCGCGCCATGTGGCGGTGTATGTGCACCCGGATGACTACGCCGCACTGGCCGAAGTCTTTGCCGATGAAACCCGCAGTAGCGAAGGCTGGCGGCTGGTGGCCGACCCCGAGGTGCTGGCCGGTGGCTGCCGCGTGGAGAGCGAGCAGGCGAGTGTGGTGGCGAGTCTCGATGCCCGTGCAGCAGGGCTTGCGCACACCTTGCTGATGCAGTCATGAGCGCGGCCCACAGCCGCTCGCAGCGCGTGCTGCACGGCCTGCTCGAACGCAGTGCGCAGATCGACCAGGCCACGCTGCTCACCGTTGAAGGCCGCCTCACCCGCGTGGTGGGCCTCACGCTCGAAGCCGTGGGCTGTCAGGCGCAAATTGGCAGCCGCTGCCGCGTGGCCGATGCCGACGGCAGCTCGGTGGAGGCCGAAGTGGTGGGCTTTGCCGGCGAGCGCACCTACCTCATGCCCATCGGCGACCTCGCCGGCATTGCCCCCAATGCGCGCGTCACGCCGCTGCGCCGTGCCGCCGAGACGATGGTGGGCAACGACTGGCTCGGCCGTGTGCTCGATGGCGAAGGCGAGCCGCTGGATAGCAAGCCCAAGCCCACCGGCGAGAGCCGCGTGCGGCTCATGGGCCGGCAGATCAACCCCTTCGCCCGCGCTGGCATCAAGCAGCCGCTGGATGTCGGCGTGCGCGCCATCAACGCCTTGCTGACGGTCGGGCGCGGCCAGCGCCTGGGCCTGTTTGCCGGCACCGGCGTGGGCAAGTCCACCCTGCTGGGCATGATGACGCGCTACACCGATGCGGATGTGATTGTGGTGGGCCTGGTTGGCGAGCGCGGCCGCGAGGTGCGCGATTTTGTGGAAGGCGCGCTGGGTGCCGAAGGCCTGGCCCGCGCCTGCGTGATTGCGACCCCCGCCGACCGCTCGCCGCTGCAACGCCTGCACGGCGCCTGGCTCGCCACCGCCGTGGCCGAGCACTTCCGCGATCAGGGCCTCAATGTATTGCTACTGATGGACTCGCTCACCCGCTTCGCGCAGGCGCAGCGCGAGATCGGCCTGGCCGTGGGCGAGCCACCCACCACGCGCGGCTACCCGCCCAGCGTGTTCGCCAAGTTGCCGGCGCTGGTGGAGCGCGCTGGCAATGCCGAGCCCGGCAAGGGGTCGATCACCGCGTTCTACACCGTGCTCACCGAGGGCGATGATCCGCAGGACCCCATTGCCGATGCCGCACGCGGCATTCTCGATGGCCACATCGTGCTGAGCCGGCGCATTGCCGAGAGTGGCATCTACCCCGCCATCGATATCGAAAGCTCGATTTCGCGCGTGGCCAATGAGTGCACGACGGCTGAGCACCAGAAGCGCGTGCGCCAGCTGCGGGGTTTGCTCGCCGCCTACAACCGCAACCGCGACCTCATTGCCATCGGTGCCTACCAGCGCGGCAGCGACCCCCTCACCGATGCAGCACTCGCGCTCTGGCCGCAGATCGAGGCGTATCTCAAGCAGGACGTACACGCTGGCGCAGGATTTGGAGAGAGCCTCACACAGCTCAACCAGCTACTGGAGCACGCCCCGCAATGAACCAGCCTGATCGCCACACCCTGCAACGTCTCGCCACGCTGCAAACCCTCGCCAATCAGCAGGAAGACAGCGCTGCCCGCCAGCTGGCCGATGCCCTGGCCAAGCATGCCAATGCGCAGGATCGTTACGGCGAGCTGCTGGAGTACGAAGCCGAATACGCTTTCCGCACGCCCACGGCTGGCGGGGTGATGGCGCTCACGCACCACGCCGGGTTTCTCGCCAAGCTGCGCGATGCCATGCGCTTTCAGGCCGAGCGCGTGCAGGGTCTGGCCGCCGAGGTGGAGCGCCAGCGCGCGCGCTGGCTGGGGCTGCACCGCGAGGTGGAGAAGATCGAGCAGCTCAGTGTTAACGCCCGGCAGCAGATTGCCGTCATTGAAGGACGCCGCCAGGCGCGGGACCTCGACGAACTCGCCACCCGCAGCTGGGTGCGCCGACAGGCCGTGAGCGGATGA
>CAMTXV010000193.1:0-8033 GCA_947085665.1 uncultured Sinobacteraceae bacterium
GCTGCATGCGCGCGGCCGGATAAATGGGATCGATAGGCACGAAGAAGCCGCGTGCCTTCAGGATGCCCAGGATGGCCACAAACATCAGCGGCGTGCGGTCACACAGGAAAGCGACCGGCGCCCCCCGCGTGATGCCCATGGCCAGCAGGCGGTTGGCGAGGCGGTCTGCGCAGGCATTGAGCTGCCCGTAGCTCATCGCTCCTTCGCGGTCGATGAGGGCCAGCGCCTGCGGCGTGCGCCGGGCCTGTTCGGTGAACAGGTCCTGGATGGTTTCAGCGGGACTATCGATGATCGCCGGCACGCTGCCTGCAACGATGAGGGAGGGGAAGCGCGTGCTGTTCACAGATCAATCCTGCTGACGGGTGGGATTGGGCGTCGCCTTGCAACGCCCTGTTGCATCGAAGCGCTACTTCACCGTGATGGTGATCTTCTCTGACAGCAGTGCCGGGTTGAATGACTGGTGCTTCCAGTCGGCGAACAGCAGCTGCAGCGTGTGCTTGCCCGGCTTGAGCGTGAGCGTGGTTTCGGTCTGACCGCCGCCGAAGTGCTTGATCTGCTCGGTGGCGGGCAGAGGCTGCAGCACGTCGTAGGTGGGCTCGTCGATCAGCAGATGGTGGTGGCCAATGGTGTCGCCCTGGGTGCCAGCGGGTGCTACGCCCGCGCCCTTGAGGCCGAACTGCACCAGCACGGGGTTGCTCACCGTGGCGCCGTTCTTGAGGTTGATGATGTAGACCGAAGCTCCGGCAGGTGCAGCCTTGGCGAGCCCGAGCGTGGATTCCATCTTGGCATTGGCCTGCTGCTTGGCAGCGTCTTTGATGGACTGTTTCCAATCCTGTGCATGGGCCGCGCCGGCAAGCAGGCAGCCGCCCAGAATAATTGCAGTAACGAGAGTCTTCATGAGGTTATTGATCCAGTGTTGATGTGGGTTATCGATGGTTGTTATGGCTGCTCCGCCACAATCAGTTGCCAGCGCTGAGCGGCGGTATACAGCTCTTCGGCGAAGCAGACTCTGAACCCGGTGCGCTGCAGCAGATGACGGTAGTTGTGCGACAGCGAAGACTCCATGCCGTAAGGCTGTGAGCCGGGCTGAGTCATCAGATCATGATCGCTGCCTAAGGGTTCAACCAGTGCCACAACACAGCGCTGCCGGGTGGCGTAGAGCGCAAAGCAATCGAGCAGTTGCTGCTCTGTCCAATACTCGTAAACGCCGCCGCAGGTAAGCACAACGGCCTGCCCCGGCAGCTGCTGCTGAAGGAGTTCGCGCGCATCGCCAGCCTTGAAGCTGAGCCGGACATCCTCGCTGTGAAGCGCGGCTTCATCGAGTAGCGTTTGGTTGAGGTCCAGCCCCTGCAGCGCCTGCAATCCAGGCATTACGGCTGCCAAATGGCGCAGCACATCACCGCGACCGCAGCCAATTTCAAACAGCACTTCGCAGTCGTTGCGAGCCACTGCCTCCTGTAGTGGTGCCACGATGCGTGAGTGATAGGGCAGAAACATCTCGTGATACCGCGAGTTGCCCTGCATCCAGCGGGCGGCCTCTTCGCTTTGCCAGAACTGCTGGAGGATGTGGCTCGACAAGCTGTGGTCGCCTTTCTGCTGGGCCCGGTAGGCAGTGGCGGCCAGCATCCATTGATCCACCCAGCCGAGGCCGGCATAGCGTCCCGTGGTGTGCAAGGCGTTCAAACGGCCTGGCATACAACGCGCTAGCAGGCTGCCGACAAAAATCTTGATAGCCCGTTTGAGCGCGTTGCCAGGCAGACCCAAAGGAACCTTCGGCGCGGGCATCCAGGCATCCGCCTGGACTGGCGCGGACAAAGATTTTTCAGGCTGTGACTGGCTGTATGTCGACATCGGTCTGCCTAGTTGGTGCTGAGGCTGCGCACACCTTGAGGCCCTCCCAGAATCAGCACATCCGCCTTGCGGCGCGCAAAAAGGCCGACGGTGACGACGCCGGGCATCTGGTTGATTGCTGCTTCCAGTCCCACTGGGTCGGTGATGGCCAGGCCGTGCAGGTCGAGAATCCAGTTGCCGTTGTCGGTGACCACCCCCTCCCGCCACACGGGCTGGCCGCCGAGAGCCACCAGCTGGCGCGCGACCAGCGAGCGGGCCATGGGGATGACCTCCACCGGCAGCGGAAACTTGCCAAGCACCGGCACCAGCTTGCTTTCATCGGCAATGCAGATGAACTGCCGTGAGGCCTCGGCCACGATCTTCTCGCGGGTGAGTGCGGCGCCACCGCCCTTGATCAGCCGCAGGTGGCGGTCGGCTTCGTCGGCACCATCCACATAGATGGAGAGCGGCCCTGCGGCATTGGCATCGAGCACCGGAATGCCGATGGCCTTGAGCCGCGCCGTGCTGGCCTCTGAAGACGAGACGGCGCCTGGAATGTCGTGCCGGAACGGCGCCAGCGCGTCAATAAAGAAATTGACGGTGGAGCCGGTTCCCACGCCGAGCACTTCACCGGGGACGAGATACTTGAGGGCTGCTTCCGCAGCGGCTTTTTTGGCTTGGTTTTGGTCCATGGGCTTAGCTTGCCGGGTGATGGTGACGATGACTAGGGCGCGGGCCTTTGCGAGGTGGGGAATTCAGCCCATCGATGTGGGGGATTCCGCAGCAGCGCGCGAGCCAAACAGCGCACTGCCAACACGAATCAGAGTCGAGCCCTCGGCGATGGCGATTTCGAGATCATCCGACATGCCCATCGACAGGGTGTCGATGCCGGGGGCTTGCTGGCTGAGCAGGTCAAACAAGCTCTTGAGCTGGCGAAATGGTGCGTGGGCATCGCGATTGGCCGATACCGGCGCGGGCAGGGCCATCAAGCCCCTGAGCCGCAGGCGCGGCAGGGTCATGACGGCCCGGCACAGCGTCAGTGCCTCGGCAGGCTCGCAGCCAGACTTGCTGGCCTCGCCGGACACATTCACCTGCACGCAGACATTCAATGGCGGCAAGGTCGAAGGTCGCTGTTCCGATAACCTTTGCGCAATTTTCAGGCGGTCAATTCCGTGCGCCCATGCGAAGTGGGCCGCGATGTCGCTCGTCTTGTTGGACTGGATGGCGCCGATGTGATGCCACTGCAGGTTTAGTGCGGCCAGGGCGCTGATCTTCTCCAGGGCTTCCTGCACATAGTTTTCGCCGAAGGCTAGCTGGCCCAGCGCGGCAGCCTCGGCCACAAGGGCAGCCGGCTTGGTCTTGCTCACCGCCATCAGTTGCACGCTGTGACGTGGGCGTGAGGCCTGCGCACAGGCGCTGGCGATGCGGGCTTCCACCGCGGCAAAGTGAGTGACGAGTGACATGCAGTGAACAGTGGTGGCTTGCTGGCTCTGGTGGACTTGGCTAGTGTCGGGCATCAAGAGCGCGACACGCGAAAAACTTATCAGGGAGCCCGAAAGGGATACTGCGTCATGGCGATGGATATTTCCCAGCTGCTCACCTTCAGCGTGCAACAGAAGGCTTCCGACTTGCACCTTTCGGCGGGTGTGGAGCCGATGATTCGTGTCGATGGCGACGTCAAGCGCATCAATCTGCCGCCGCTCGATCACAAGACCGTGCACGACATGGTCTACGACATCATGAACGACAAGCAGCGCAAGGCCTGGGACGAGTTCCTGGAGACCGACTTCTCGTTCGAGATTCCCGGCGTGGCGCGCTTCCGCGTGAACGCCTTCAACCAGAGCCGCGGTGCCGGTGCGGTGTTCCGCACCATTCCCAGCAAGATTCTCTCGCTGGATGACTTGAAAGCCCCCAGCATCTTCAAGGACATTGCCAACACCCCGCGCGGCATCGTGCTGGTGACCGGGCCCACAGGCTCGGGCAAGTCCACCACGCTGGCGGCGATCATCGACTACATCAACGAGAACGAGTATGGGCACATCCTCACCATCGAGGATCCCATCGAGTTCGTGCACCCCTCGAAGAAATGCCTGATCAACCAGCGCGAGGTGCACCGCGACACCCTGGGCTTCAATGAGAGTCTGCGCAACGCCCTGCGCGAAGACCCAGACGTGATTCTGGTCGGTGAAATGCGCGATCTCGAAACCATCCGCCTCGCACTTTCGGCGGCAGAGACTGGTCACCTTGTGTTCGGCACCCTGCACACCTCCTCGGCCGCCAAAACGGTGGACCGTATCGTTGATGTGTTCCCGGCCGCTGAGAAGGAAATGGTGCGCGCCATGCTTTCCGAGTCTCTGCGGGCGGTGATCTCGCAGAGCCTGCTGAAGAAGAAAGGCGGCGGCCGCGTGGCGGCGCACGAGATCATGATCGGCACGCCGGCCATTCGTAACCTCATCCGCGAGAACAAGATCGCGCAGATGTATTCCTCGATTCAGACCAGCAGCAAGGACGGCATGCAGACGCTCGACCAGTGCCTGAAAGACCTTGTGAAGCGTGGCATCTGTGACCTCAACGAAGCGCGCATGAAGTCTGCGGACCCCCGCACCTTCACCGTGATGTAAGGGGCTCACCATGGAACGCGATGCCGCCATCAAGCTGATTCAGCAGCTGCTCTCGCTCATGAAAGAGCGGGGCGGGTCTGACCTTTTCCTCACCGCAGGCTTTCCGCCCGCCATCAAGCAGGACGGTGCCATCACCCCGGTGATGGACAAGGCGCTCACGCCCGAGAACTCCGCCATGCTCATGCGCGCGCTCATGAGCGACAAGCAGACCAAGGATTTCGAAGCCAGCAACGAGTGCAACTTCGCGATCTCGCCGCCCAACATCGGCCGTTTTCGTGTGAATGCCTTCGTGCAGCAGGGGCGGGTGGGCGGGGTGCTGCGCACCATCGAGACCAACATCCCGGAGTTCGAGAAGCTCGGCCTGCCGCCCGTCCTGAAAGACGTGGTGATGACCAAGCGCGGTCTGGTGCTGATGGTGGGCGGCACGGGCTCAGGCAAGAGCACTTCGCTGGCCGCAATGATTGGCTACCGCAACAAGAACTCGAAGGGTCACATCATCACGCTGGAAGACCCGATCGAATACGTGCACCCGCACATCGGCTGCATGATCACCCAGCGCGAGGTCGGCACCGATACCTACAGCTGGGAGGCGGGCTTGAAGAACACCCTGCGCCAGGCGCCGGACGTGATCCTGATTGGTGAAATCCGCACCAAGGAGTCGATGGAATACGCCGTCAACTTCGCCGAAACCGGCCATTTGGTGCTGGCCACCCTGCACGCCAACTCGGCCAACCAGGCGCTGGACCGCATCATCAACTTCTTCCCCGAAGAGAAGCGCGAGCAGCTGCTGATGGACCTTTCGCTGAACCTGAAGTCCATCATCTCGCAGCGCCTGGTGCGCAAGGAAGGCGGCGGACGCTGCGCCGCCATCGAGATTCTGCTGAACTCGCCGCTGATTTCCGATTTGATCTTCAAGGGCGAGGTACACGAGATCAAGGGCGTGATGTCGCGCAGCAATGAGCAGGGCATGGTCACTTTCGACCAGGCGCTATTCAAGCTGTTCGAGGATGGCCAGATCAGCTTCGACGAAGCCCTGCGAAATGCCGACAGCCAGAACGAGCTGCGCCTGAAGGTGAAGCTCGAATCCAAGCGCGCGCGCCAGAGCCTGCACGACGACCCCGCCGTGCGCGGGCTGTCGATGCAGGAAGAAGACAAAGCCACGCTGCTGCGCCGCTAACCGCCCCGACCGCTCCCATGCTCAAAATCCTGCCGTACCTGAAGCTGGCGGTTGAAAAGAACGCCTCTGACCTGTTCTTTACCAACAATGCACCGGCGATGCTGAAGATCGAAGGCGAGATGCTGGCGGTGGGCAAGACGCAGATGACCAGTTCGCTGATTCGCGAGCTGGTGGAAAACGTGCTGACCCCAGAGCAGCTCAAGGTGCTGGAAGACGAGCACGAGATCGACCTCGCCACCGACGCCGGCGGCCTGGGGCGCTTTCGCGTCAATGTGTTCACCCAGCGCAACTCCACGGCGATGGTGCTGCGCTATGTGAAATCGGAAGTGCCAACGCTTGAGAAGCTCGGCGTGCCAGAGGTCTTGAAGGACCTGATTCTGCTCAAGCGCGGCATGATCCTCATGGTTGGCGCCACGGGTTCGGGCAAGTCCACCACTCTGGCGGCGATGGTGAATCACCGCAATGACAACGCGGCCGGGCACATCCTCACCATCGAGGACCCCATTGAATATGTGCACCCCAACAAGCGCAGCATCATCAACCAGCGCGAGGTGGGCACCGATACCGAGAGCTACGCCCGGGCGCTGAAATCGGCCCTGCGCGAGGCACCGGACGCCATCCTGATCGGTGAGGTGCGCGTGCGCGAGACGATGGATGCGGTGATCCAGCTCGCCAATACCGGCCATTTGGCGATTTCCACCCTGCACGCCAACAACGCCTACCAGGCCTTGCAGCGCATCATCAATCTCTACCCAGACGAGCTGCGTGATCAGCTGTACATGGACCTCTCGATGACGCTGCGCGCCGTCGTCAGCCAGCGCCTGGTGCGCCGCAAGGACGGCCGCCGCTGTGCGGCGGTGGAGGTGATGATCAATACGCCCTACATCGCCGATCTCATCCTCAATAAACGCATCGAGGAGGTGAAAGAAGCGATGTCGACGAGTTCCGACCGCGGCATGCTCACCTTCGACAACTCGCTCTACAAGCTCTACACCGACGGCCTGATCGACCTCGAAGAAGCCCTGAACAACGCCGACTCGCGCACCAACCTCGAAGCGAAGATCAACTTCGGCATCAACTAACGCGTTGGCAGGGCCGGGCTTGCATTTGCCTGTAGAGCCCCTTACCCTTCGCGCCCGCTCGAACTGTGGCTGCAAGCAGGAGGGCGGAACGAGGTGCGAGGGTCGCAAGGCCTAGACACTGAACAACTACTAGCCCTTAAAGCGGTATCGGGCCTCACAATCGGAGTTAAACAGACCATGTCACAGGTCTTTACAACGTCCACCGTTTTCTACAACGGCGAGACTGCAAAACGCGACTGGTTCATCGTCGACGCAGAGGGCCTGGTCCTCGGTCGCCTTGCAACTGAGATTGCCCGCCGCCTCCGCGGCAAGCACAAGCCTGAGTTCACCCCCAACATGGACGTGGGCGACTACATCGTCGTCATCAACGCCGAGAAGGTGAAGACGACCGGCAACAAGCTGGAAGGCAAGATCTACTGGCGCCACAGCCAGCACCCGGGCGGCATCAAGTCGACCACCCTGGGCAAGATGCTGGCCGAGCACCCGGAGCGCGCCATTGAAAAGGCTGTGAAGGGCATGCTGCCGAAAGGCCCGCTGGGCTACGCCCAGTTCCGCAAGCTGAAGGTTTATGCCGGTGCCGAGCACCCGCACACCGCCCAGCAGCCCCAGTCGTTCACTATCTAAGGCGCCCAGAACATGGCTAGACCCCCATTCAGCAGAACTACGGCACTGGTCGCCGCAAGACCGCTTCGGCTCGCGTGTTCATGCGCGCCGGCACCGGCCAGATCACCATCAACAACAAGACCGTGCCGGAATACTTCCCGCGCGAAACCTCGCAGATGCTGGTCCGCCAGCCGCTCGAAACCGTTGATGCGCTTACCCGCTTCGATTTCGTCATCACCGTCGCCGGTGGTGGTCCTTCGGGTCAGGCCGGCGCCGTGCGTCACGGCATCAGCCGCGCGCTGATGGACTACGACGAAGCCATGCGTCCCGCCCTGCGCGCCGCTGGCCTCGTGACCCGCGATGCCCGTGAAGTCGAGCGTAAGAAAGTCGGCTTCCACAAGGCTCGCCGCGGCACTCAGTACTCGAAGCGCTAAAAAACGCTTCCGGCTCATCCGCTCATTCGCTATCCTTGGCGTCTGGGCGGTCGGCAGAGCTCCTTCGGGGTGCTTTGCAGCAGGCCAGCTGGTTTTTGGGAGATCGTCTAATGGTAGGACAACAGTCTCTGACACTGTTTATCTAGGTTCGAGCCCTAGTCTCCCAACCAATCAAAGCCCCTTGAGTTTCAAGGGGCTTTTTTTGTGCCTACGGCCTTGCGCAGCTCGGGCGCGCAGGGCTCACTGCAGATTCGCAATGACAGAGAGGTTTCAAGATGGCAGCGAC
>CAMTXV010000194.1:0-9379 GCA_947085665.1 uncultured Sinobacteraceae bacterium
GAAAAAGGCCTCTGTTCCCGCCGCGAGGCCGATGACTGGATCGGCTCCGGCCGCGTGGAGGTGAACCGTCGCATTGCGCTCTTGGGCACTCCGGTGGAAGACGGCGACGAAGTGCGCGTGGATGGCCGCGTGGTGAGTGAGCGCAAGCAGGCGCACGTCATCATTGCCTTCAACAAGCCCGTGGGCGTCACCTGCACCACCGAGGCCCGGGTGCGCGACAACATCATCGACTTCATCGGCCACGAACAGCGCATCTTCCCCATCGGCCGACTGGATAAAGACAGCGAGGGCCTGATTCTGCTGACCAGCGACGGCGACATCGTCAACGCCCTGCTGCGTGCCGAGCACGGGCATGAGAAGGAATACGTGGTGCAGGTGGATCGCCCCGTCACCGAGGGTTTTCTGTCCAGCCTGCAGCGCGGTGTAAACATTCTGGAAACCCGCACCCTGCCCTGCAAGGCCTGGGCGACCGGCCCGCGCAGCTTCCGTATCGTGCTGACGCAAGGCCTCAACCGGCAGATTCGCCGCATGTGCGAGCACTTTGGTTACGAGGTGGTGGCCCTGCAGCGCACCCGCTTCATGAACATCGAACTGGGCAAGCTGCAAGTGGGCTACTGGCGCAACCTCACTGCGGCGGAGCAAGCGGCTCTGCTGGATTAGCGCCCAACAAAAAGCCGGTCATTGACCGGCTTTTTGTTTACCGCAACAACCGGCTTAGGCCACCGAGAACAGCTCGGCATCCATCGCCATCAGAGGCTCCGCACCAGCGCGAATCTGCTTCACAAAGGTTGCCGTCTCGGGCAGCAGCTTGGTGAAGTAAAAGCGTGCGGTGAGCAGCTTGGCCTTGTAGAAGTCGCCCTGATCCTGCTTCTCGAGCGCGATCTTGGCCATACGCGCCCAGAAGTAGGCGTAGACGAAGTGGCCAACCAGATGCATGTAGGGCACTGACGCCGCGCCGACTTCATCCGGGTTCTTCATGGCCTTCTGGCCGATCTCCATGGTGATCTTCTGCACCTCGGCGCCAATGTCGGCGAGCGGAGCCAGGAACTCTTTCATGGCCTCGTTGCCGCTTTCGGCCTTGGCGAACTCGGTGACCAGCTTGCCGAACTTCATCAGCTTGGCGCCCATGTCGCTAAGCACTTTGCGACCCAGCAGGTCGAGCGCCTGAATGCCGTTGGTGCCTTCATAGATCATGTTGATGCGGGCATCGCGCACGTACTGCTCCATGCCCCACTCGGCGATGTAACCGTGGCCGCCGAAAATCTGCATGCCGAGCGTGGTGGAAACGTAGCTCTGCTCGGTGATGAAGCCCTTGACGATGGGGGTGAGCAGCGCCATCAGGTCGGCTGCCTCCTTGCGCACTTTCTCATCCGGGTGGTGGTGCTCTTTGTCGAGCATCAGGCCGCTCCAGTAGGTGAAGGCGCGAGCGCCTTCCACGTGGGCCTTCTGGGTCAGCAGCATGCGACGCACATCGGGGTGCACGATGATCGGGTCGGCGGCCTTGTCCGGGAACTTCTTGCCCGTGAGGCTGCGCATCTGCAAACGATCCTTCGCATAGATCAACGAGTTCTGGTACGAGACATCAGCCAGACCGAGCGACTGCATGCCCACGCCCAGACGTGCGCCGTTCATCATCACGAACATCGCGTTCAGGCCCTTGTGGGGCTCGCCCACCAGCCAGCCGGTGGCGCTGTCGAGGTTCATCACGCAGGTGGCGTTGGCGTGGATGCCCATCTTGTGCTCGATGGAACCGCACTTGATGCCATTGCGGGCGCCAATCGAACCATCTGCATTCGGGATGTACTTGGGCACGATGAACAGACTGATGCCCTTGGTGCCGGGGGGGGCATCCGGCAGGCGTGCCAGCACGAGGTGAATGATGTTTTCAGCGAGGTCATGCTCACCGGCGGAGATGAAGATCTTCTGGCCGGAAAGCGCGTAGGCGCCATTGGCAATCGGCTCGGCCTTGGTGCGCAGCAGGCCCAGGTCGGTGCCGCAGTGCGATTCGGTCAGGCACATCGTGCCGGTCCAGTGGCCGGAAACAATTTTGGGCAGATAGGTGGCCTTCTGCTCTTCCGTGCCGTGTGCCACCAGCGCCGCATAGGCACCGTGGGTCAGGCCGGGGTACATCGTCCAGGCCTGGTTGGCCGCGTTGAGCATCTCGTAGAGCACGTTGTTGACCACTTCCGGCAGGCCCTGGCCGCCGTACTCAGGGTCGCAGGCCAGCGCGGGCCAGCCGGCTTCCACGTACTGCGCGTAGGCCTCCTTGAAACCCTTGGGGGCGGTCACGGCACCGCTCACCTTGTCGTGATGGCAGCCTTCGTGGTCGCCGCTCTGGTTCAAGGGATAGGTCACCGTCTGCGCAAACTTGGCAGCTTCCTCGGCGATGGAATTGATGGTGTCGGCATCCAGGCTTTCATGCTTGGGAATCGCCTTGAGTTCAGTCTCGATGTTGAGCAGCTCGTGCAGCACGAACTGCATGTCACGCAAGGGGGCGACGTATTGACCCATGGGGTAGCTCCTGAAAAGTGAAGGGGAAGGGAAAATGGGGAGCGCGAGATTACCGCATTGCAGCAAAAAGCCGAACGGCCCTGCGGCGGTTCGGCTTTTTGCTGCTGCTTTGTAGTGGTCTGAAAACTACTCGTCCGCTTCGCTGCGGGACTTCGACTTGAAAGGCTTCTTGACAAATGCAGGCTTGGGGTTGCTGTCGCCGGCACCATACTTGCTGATCTGCAGGCGCTGCCCTGCCACCCAGACCTTTTGCAGCTGCGTGAACACTTCCTTGGGCATGCCCTCGGGCAAATCAATCAGGCTGTGGTCGTCGCGGATGTCGATGCGGCCGATGTACTGGCTGTCGAGATCCGCCTCGTTGGCAATTGCACCCACGATGTTCTTGGGGAGTACGCCGTGCTGGTGGCCCACCTCGATGCGGAAGGTTTCCATGCCGGCATCGGATTTGCGCGGCTTGGCCTTGCCCTCGTCGCGGCTCTCGAAGCTGGGACGTTCGCTGCGCTCGGCACGTTCAGGGCGCTCGGCACGCTCGGGCTTGGCAAAGCGCTCGTTGCGCTCGAACGGGGTGCGCGGCGCAGGCGCCTCTGAAGCGGTGCGGAAGCGCGGCTTGTCGCTGACTTCGCTGGCGGCAGACGGCGTGAAGCTGGCGGGTGCGCTATCGCGGAAGCTGGGCTTGGCGAAGCGGGCGGGCTTCTCGCTGCGGTCGCTGCTGAAGCGGTCGCTCGAGGAGCGTTCGCTGTAGCTGCTGCTGCGATCTGCCGGACGCTCGCTGCTGCGCGAGTGACGCTCGTAGGTGGGCGCTGCGCGCTGCGGGCGGTCGAAGCTGTGTTCGCGCACCGTCTGGGCGCTGCTGTTGTCGCTGCTGCCACCCAGCAGGGCCTTGCCACCCTGCGCCATCTGCGCAAGCGCCGCGGCAATGTCGAGCAGAGAGACTTCCTTCTCGCGGCCCAGCTCGCGTTCAAGCTGGGTCACCAGCTCGCGCATGGGGTCCAGCTTTTTGTCGGTGGCGAGGGTATCGATCACCTGCTGCTGGAACTTCGCCACGCGGGTGGCCTTGATCGCGGCATCGGTGGGCACCGACATGATCTCGATGTGCTTGCGCGTGGTCTTCTCGATCATCTTCAGCAAGCCACGCTCGCGCGGCGCGATGAAGAGAATGGCATCGCCCTCGCGGCCTGCACGTCCGGTGCGGCCAATGCGGTGCACATAGCTCTCGGCATCGTTCGGCACGTCGTAGTTGACGACATGGGTGATGCGCTCGACGTCCAAACCGCGGGCGGCGACGTCGGTGGCGACCACGATATCGAGCTGGCCATCCTTCAACTTGGCCACGGTGCGCTCGCGCTGCTGCTGGGCGATGTCGCCGTTGAGAGCGGCCACCGAATAGCCCCGGGCGCTCAGCTTTTCAGCCAGCTCCTCAGTGGCGATCTTGGTGCGGGTGAAGATGATCATGCCCTCGAAGCTCTCCACTTCGAGCAGGCGGGTGAGCGCATCCAGCTTGGCGTGCGGCATCAATACGATGCAGCGCTGGCGCACGGTGGTGGCAGTGCGGGTCTTCGACGCGATGGCGACTTCGACCGGATCCTTCAAATAGGTGTTGGCAATGCGCTTGATCTGCGGCGGCATGGTGGCGCTGAACAGGGCCACCTGCTTGGTCGCGGGCGTCGTCTTGAGGATGTTTTCCACATCGTCGATGAAGCCCATGCGCAGCATTTCGTCAGCTTCGTCGAGCACGAGATGCTTTATCTCATCGAGCTTGAGGCTGCCTTTTTCCAGATGGTCGATCACGCGACCCGGGGTGCCGACGACCACATGCACGCCGCGGCGCAGGGCTGCGAGCTGCGGGCCATAGGCCTGGCCACCGTAGATCGGCAGCACATGGAAGCCCGGCAGCTTGCTCGCATACTTCTGCAAGGCCTCGGCGACCTGAATGGCCAGCTCGCGGGTGGGTGCGAGGATCAGCGCCTGCGGCTTCTTCTGGTAGACGTCGATCTTTGCCAGCAGCGGCAGCGCGAAGGCAGCGGTCTTGCCGGTACCCGTCTGCGCCTGGCCCAGCACGTCGCGGCCGGCAAGCAGATGCGGAATGGTCTCAGCCTGAATCGGCGAGGGGGTCTCGTAGCCGACCGAAGTCAGCACATCGAGAATGGCCTGGGGCAGGCCCAAATCAGCAAAACGAAGGGTGTCGCCCTCGACGGACGAAGGGGTTTCAGCGGTCATGTGGTGCGCCTCGAACAGATAGAGAGGGCACTCGACATGTCATGTCACTGGCCCTAAAAGTAGCTGCTGTTAGTCAACTACTCTCACGAGCAGACCAAGCAGCGGCGCGCAGAGTAGTCGTTTTGTTGCGCCGCAGCAATGGCCCTCCAGGGAACGTTTGCGCTCTCGGTGGTCGAAGCGGGCATTCTTGCCGCTGCCCTGCCCTCGACCTTGCCCATGAAATCACCCGCCACGCTGCTCTCTGCCGCACTGCTGCTTGCCAGCCTCACCGCCTGTGGCACCACTGGCGGGCGCAACGGCCCCTACTCGCCGGCCGGTGCAAGCCTGTACGAGCGCCAGGTGATTGGCGCACTCGGCGAAACCGACGCCAATGCCGCACAGCGGCAGGCGGTGCTCGCGGCCTTCGACACCCTGGCGCCGCGCCTGAAGAAAACCGATTCCGAAGACCTAAGCCTGCAACGTCGCTGGGCAGCGCTCGACCCGCGCGCGGCAAGTTATGGCGCCGAGGTGGAGGCGGTTGCCGCTCAGGCGGCCAGCGTTGCCGGCGAGCGCCTGAAAGCGCTGGGTAGCTTCAACCAGACCGTGGCCACCACCCTGGACGCCAGCCAATGGGCGCGCTGGAGCAGCGTGATGGCCCAGCAGCGCGCGGCCTTTGAGTTTGGCCGCCGGCTCGACCCCACCTATCGCGCCGAAGAGCAGCGCTGAGATCCGCGCAGCCGCAAACCAGAAAGGCACCTCGCGGTGCCTTTCTGGTGTGTGCGGAACGCTGCTTACTGCGCGGCTACACCGCAGGCCGCGTTCACCCGCAGCGACTGGATGGCCGTGACCACGCCCGCCGCCTGGCTCACCTGCAATTTGCGGAACGGCTGCGTCACCGGCAGCGAGAGCAGGAAGGCATCCTGTCCCAGCACATAGTTGCCCAGCAGGGTCAGCCGCAGGCCATCTTGCGACGTGGCGCTGTCGAGCACGGCATCGTTGGCATCGAGCGTGTTCACCGTGACATTGCCAAGCAGCGCCAGCGACAGCAGCTCGCCCGGCGGACGGCTGATGATGAAGCCCGCGCGCTGACCCGCCAGCGCGAAGGGAACCTCCGTTGCCGATGTCGCCGTCAGTGAGGCGGATCCAAACAGCAGCCCCAGCGCGGTATTGATGGACGCGAAGCTGGTCACGCTGTTGTCGATGGCCAGCGCCTCGTCAACCACTGTGCAGGCCAGGCACAGCACGGGGGTGACGTTCGCAGCCACTGTCGCGCCCTCGCTTTGCAGCAGCGGGCCAGTGCAGATGCCATCGGTCACCGTGAGTGCTGCCGACACACTGCCAGCCCCTGTGACCGGAGCCTGCCGGAGTGTGGCGGTGATGACCGTCGCACCTTGCACACGGCCGGTGGCCACACCCGTAGAGTTCACGGTGGCAATACTGGTGAGCGATGAGGCCCAGTCGAGGCTATTGGGGGGCACCATGTTTTCGCTGCCGTCACTGAAGCGCCCAATCACGCTCAGTTGCAGGCTCGCCCCCACCGGCACGCGCGCCGGGCTAGGCGTGATGCGTGCGCCATCCAGCGACTGCAACACCGCAGCCCCCACATTGATGGTGGCGGGCGCGCTGCTGATGGTGCTGACGCCGTCGTTCTGCATCGCGGTGGCGGTGACGGTCGAAGCGCCGATGTCCACCCCCGTGACATCCAGCGTGCCGTTGCTCTGTGTGAGCACTGAGATGACTGTGGCGCCGGTATCGGCCGACACCCAGCTGACCGCGCCGGGCACGGCGCGCGGCGTGGCGTTGTCGGTGTAGATGCCCAGGGCCTGCAAGTTGATGGTGGCGCCACGCGGCACCGCAAACGGCGGACTGCTGCTTGCGGGTGTGCGCACCACCACCAGCTGCACCAGCTCCGGCGCAATCACGGTGATCGCCGAAGCGGCCTCCACCAGACGACCATCTGCCGCCACCGCGCTCACCCGAATAGCCACGGGCACTGCGCTTTGCAGCAGCGTGCTGACCGTGGCCGGATTGGCGCTGGGGGTTACGGTCGCAATGGGGGGCTCGGCCGAAACCCAAGTCAGCGGCTCGATCACGGCCTGCTGGCTGGTGCTGCCATCGGCATTCAGATAGGTGCCGGTGGCGTTGATGGCCTGTGTGAGCCCCAGCGGAACCGAGGCCGCCGCTGGCGTGAGCGTGATGGCCCGCAGCAGCGGAGCGGCCACGCGCAGCGCCACCGGGGGGCTGGTCAGCCCGCCGAAGCGGGCGCGGATCTCGGTGCTGCCGTTACGCAGTGCAGTCGCCACGCCGGCGTTGCTGATGCCTGCAATGGTCGCCTCGCTGCTCTCCCAGCTTTCAGCGATCACCGGGCGGCTGGTGAAGGCCGTATCGGAGCCGGGCGGTGTGGAGTACTGCCCGAGAGCGCGGTACTGCCTTGTTTGCCCCAGCGCGTCGAACTGCGTCGGGGTCGCGTCTTCAATGACGACTCCGACCAATTGGGGGAAGAAATCGGGGCTGCTCAGATTGCCCCCGCAACCACTGATGAGGCCCACGAGCAGGGCCATGCCGAAACGTGCCATTCGCATCCTTGCGACTCCTTGTTGTTCGGGCATCCTGCCCGGTGTGCACCGCCGCTGAAGGCACCCAGCAAAGCCCCCTGGCTCGACCTTCAGCGACGCTACTTTGCCTCTTATCGCGGACGAACGGCAGCGGCCCCGCCGACCAACGTCACCGTTTTCACCGCCGAACGGTGAGCGCCGGCTAGATTTCCATGGCCAGTTCTGCCGCCTGACGAATGGCCCGCTTCGCATCCAGCTCGCCCGCCGTGTGCGCGCCGCCGATGAGATGCACCTTCACGCCTGCAGCTTCCAACGGCGCTTGCAGCGCGCGGAAGGGCTCCTGCCCGGCACAGATCACCACATGATCGACCGCCAGAGTGCGCGACTCGCCCTTCACCGTGATGTGCAGCCCGGCGTCGTCGATGCGCTCGTAATTCACGCCGCCCATCATGCGCACCTGCTTGTCCTTGAGCGTGGCGCGGTGCACCCAGCCGCTGGTCTTGCCCAGCTGCTTGCCCAGGGCTTCGTCCTTGCGTTGCAGCAGCGTCACCTCGCGGGCGGGTGGCGTGAGCTCCTTGGGCATCATGCCGCCGCGTCCCTGCAGGGTGGCATCCACACCCCACTCGCGGTACCAGTGCTCGGGGTTCAGCGTGGCACTCTCGCCCTGGTGGACGAGGAACTCGCTGACATCGAAGCCAATGCCACCCGCGCCGATCACCGCGACTTTCTGGCCGATCTGCACCTTGCCCGTCAGCACGTCGATGTAGCTCACGGCCTTGGGATGGTCGATGCCGGGGATGCCGGGCGTGCGCGGCAGCACGCCGGTGGCCAGCACCACTTCATCGAAGCCCTCGGCTTTCAGGCTCTCGGCCGTCGCTTGCGAGTCCAGCCGCAGCGTCACACCCGTGGCCTTCAGGCGCTCGCCGAAATAGCGCAGGGTTTCGTAGAACTCTTCCTTGCCCGGCACCTTCTTCGCCATGTTGAACTGGCCGCCGATGGCTGGCCCAGAGTCGATCAGCGTCACCGCGTGGCCGCGCTCGGCGGCGTAGCAGGCAAAGGCCAGTCCCGCAGGGCCCGCGCCCACCACGGCCAGCTTCTTCGCGGATGCCACGGGCTTGAACACGATCTCGGTTTCATGACAGGCCCGCGGGTTAACCAGACAGCTGGCCCGCTTGAGCTGAAAAGTGTGGTCCAGGCAGGCCTGGTTGCAGGCAATGCAGGTATTGATGGTCTCGGCCTTGCCGGCAGCGGCCTTGTTGACGAACTCCGGGTCAGCCAGCAGCGGCCGCGCCATGCTCACCATGTCGCAGGCGCCGCTGCTGAGCAGGCCCTCCGCGATCTCTGGCGTATTGATGCGGTTGGTGGCGATGACCGGGATCTTCACCTCCCCGCGAATGCGCTGCGGTGCGAAGGCGAACGCCGCGCGCGGCACGCTGGTGACGATGGTGGGAATGCGCGCCTCATGCCAGCCGATGCCGGCGTTCAAGAGTGTGACGCCCGCGTCTTCCACCGCCTTGGCCTGGTACACCACCTCGTCCCAGCTGTTGCCGCCTTCGACCAAATCCAGCATCGAGAGGCGGTAGACGATGATGAAATCCTTGCCGACGGCACGGCGCACGGCCTTGATGATCTCCACTGGAAAGCGGCAGCGGTTCTCCACCGAGCCGCCCCATTCGTCGTCACGGCGGTTCACCTGCTTCGTCGTGAACTGGTTGATCAGGTAGCCCTCGCTGCCCATGATCTCCACGCCGTCGTAGCCCGCTTCCTTCGCAAGCTCCGCACAGCGCGCATAGGCGGCAATCGTGCGGCGGATGCCCCAGCCCGTCATCGCCCAAGGCTTGAAGGGATTGATGGGTGATTTGTGCGCCGAGGCCGACACCGACAGCGGGTGATAGCTGTAGCGGCCGGCATGCAGAATCTGCATCGCGATCTTGCCGCCGTGCTGGTGCACTGCGCTGGTCACCAACTGGTGGCGCGGCACTTCGCTGCGCGCCGTGAGCTTTGACGAAAACGGATAGAACCAGCCCTGCCGGTTGGGCGAGAAGCCGCCCGTCACCATCAGCCCCACCCCGCCCTTGCTGCGCTCGGCGAAATAGGCGGCGAGCTTCTCGAAGTCC
>CAMTXV010000195.1:0-10421 GCA_947085665.1 uncultured Sinobacteraceae bacterium
CGCGGCCGAAGTCGATGCGCTCGTCCGGCGTCATGTCGATGGTCGCGCGCTCGGCCTGGGTGAGCCAGAGCGATTCAGGATCGAGGTAGATCGCGCCCGTCATCGGGTAATAGAACGAGGGCCGCACCTTGCTGCCGATGATCACGGCCGTGACCGAGCGCATCATCTGCAGCAGCTCCGGTGGCTGGGCCTGCAACAGCTCGCGAAAGCGCGTGGCCATCCAGGGATGGGTGACGGCGACGCGGCCCATGATCTGTTCCACCGTGGCGGTGGAGACGTCCTGCCCGAGAAACGGCAACTCGGTGAGCTGGCAGGCGGTGCTGCGGCTGGGGTTGAAAGTGCAGTCGCCCAGGGCTTTGGCGAACGGCGCATCGGGCACCGCCGCCTGCACGGGCTCGGCAATATCGCCCAGCGGCGGCGGCAGTCCGCTACCACCAGCGCCGCCTCCGCAGGCCGCCAGCAGCAGGGTGGAGGACAGCAGCAGGCCCGCGAGGGGCCTGCTCGGAATGCGGTGGGTTTTCATGCGGGCTTGCCTCGTTGCAACGCTCTACTGAGCTACGAGTCTGCACCGCTGCCGGATGCTGCCGCTACCGCGGCAGTCCGACTCTTGTGGCTCGCTCAGCCCCTGCGCTTGGCCACGCCTGCGGCGAGAGTGGCCAGCAGCTCTTCGGTGTGGGCCCAGTTGATGCAGGCATCGGTGATGCTCTGGCCGTAGGTGAGCGGCACGCCGGGCTTGATGTCCTGCCGGCCTTCCACCAAATGGCTTTCGATCATCACGCCGGTGATGCGGCGTTCACCATTGGCGAGACGGGTAGCGACATCCGCACCCACTTCCATCTGCTTGCCGTGCTGCTTCTGGCTGTTGGCGTGGCTGAAGTCGATCATCACCTGCTCGCGCAGCTTGCCCTTGGCGAGCTCCGCGCAAGCGGCATCCACGCTGGCGGCATCGAAGTTGGTGCCCTTGCTGCCGCCCCGAAGAATCACGTGGCAGTCCGGGTTGCCGCGCGTCTCGAAGATGGCGATCTGCCCGCCCTGCGTGAGCGACAGGAAGCGGTGCGAGTGCTGAGCCGACTGGCAGGCGTCCACCGCGATCTTCACCGAGCCATCGGTGCCGTTCTTGAAGCCCACGGGGCAGGAGAGGCCCGAGGTCATTTCGCGATGTAGCTGGCTCTCGGTGGTGCGCGCGCCAATGGCGCCCCAGCTCACCAGGTCTGCCAGGTACTGCGGCGTGAGAATGTCGAGGAACTCCACACCAGCCGGCATGCCGCGCGTGTTGAGGGTGAGCAAGAGCTCGCGCGCCACGCGCAGGCCGCGGTCAATCTGGTAGCTGTCGTTCAAGTCTGGATCGTTGATTAGCCCCTTCCAGCCCACGGTGGTGCGTGGCTTTTCGAAGTACACGCGCATCACGATCAACAGCTCCTTATCGAGCTTCTCGCGGGCGTGGGCGAGCTTCTCGGCGTATTCCAGAGCGGCGTGCGTGTCGTGAATCGAGCAGGGGCCGACGATCACCAGCAGGCGGTCGTCACGGCCGTTGAGCACGTTCTGAATCGCCTCGCGGGTTTTTGCCACCGTGGCCGCAGCCGCTTCCAGCAGGGGCAGCTCGGCCTGCACCTGGGCCGGTGTGGCCACGGGACTGACCGAGGCGATGCGAAGGTTTTCAGTGACGAGTTTCATGGCCGGCTTTCTTGGAGTTTGCTAAAGAGCCGCCAGAGATGACGGCGGGCGATGATAGCGAAGCCCCCCCGCACTTGGCCTATGGCGATTGGTTGTGGGGCTGATAGCCTTTGGTAATTCGATCAGAAGGACTCATCTGCATGACCCTGCGCCACACCCTTGCCGCCATTGCTCTTGCGTGCGCCACCGCCGCGCAGGGCCAGGGCTTTGAAACCTTCAACCAGTCCAATCTGGCGCGCTTCGCGGCACTGCCAGGCTTGGGCCAGGGCGCGGTGGTGCCCCAGGGTGAGTCGATCAACAGCGTGACGCTGGATTGGACCAACGAGTTCTTCGTGCGAGCCGAGGCCGGCGAAGACCTCACGCTCGACGGCGAGACCCAGCGCGTGGCCCTGCGCTACCGCGCCGGTCTGGCGCCGGTGTTCGGACAGGCGCTGGAGTGGTCGCTGGAGGTGCCCCTGATCTTCACCGGCGGCGGCGTGATGGACTCTGGCATCGAGAGCTGGCACGACACCTTCGGCCTGCCCAATGCCAACCGCGAGGACGTGCCGCAGGACCAATACCGTATCCGCTACGTGCGCGATGGCGTGACGCTGATCGATCGCAGCAAGGGGAGTTCCGGTCTGGGCGATGTGCGCCTGGGCTTAGGGCTAGCCCTGAGTGAGCGCTTCACCCTGCGCGGCCTCTTGCAACTGCCCACGGGTGACAAGAACGAGCTCACGGGCGGGCACACCGGCGGCGCCCTGTGGGTGGACTATTCATTGCCGCTGAGCGAATCGCGCCGCGCGGCCCTGCTGCTCTCGGGTGGCGTGGCCGCACAAACCACCACCGGCCCACTCGCCGATTTGCAGCAGCCGGTGGTCGGTCTGGCCGGTGCCGTGCTCATCGTGCCGCTGTACCGCGCACTCGATGGCGTGGTGCAGGTGAATGCCCACAGCAAGCTCTACAAGGGCTCGACGCTCGACACGCTCTCCCGCGCCGGTGCACCTCTGGCCGTGGGCTTTCGACTGCCCTACCAGCGCTTCGTGTTCGATCTGGCGATTCTGGAAGACCCGAGCGTGAATGCCTCGCCGGATTTCGGGATTCTGTTTGGGGTGAAGGTGAAGGCGTTTTAAGCCTTAGGCGTCGGGCTCGAAGGGAACGACCGAGAGGAAGCTGCCGCGAAAGCTGTAATTGCCGTAGTGGGTGATGGGGCTTTCCACGTCCATCCAGATCTCGCCGCCGCAGCCCTGGGTCCAGCGATGGCAGAAGGCGTAGTCCTCCGACAGATAGCGGTGTGTTGTCGGGTGGTGCAGGGTGTCGAAGAAGCCCCAGAAATTGCCGCGCGTGTGGGCGTTGTCGTAGCCGGCAATGTCGTTCTCGTAGCGTAGCTCGGGGTATTGCAGGGCGAGCTTCGTGAACACCTCGCGGCGGATCATCATGATGCCGGTGCCGCACTTCGCCACACGCACGAAACCCTGGGTGACCGGAATGCGGTCCTTGCCGGCGAGGTCTTCGTCAATGAGGTTCAGCGCGTAATCGAGCCCGGCTTGTGCCAGCGCTTCCGGCGGCTGGCCGGCTTGCACGGCGGCATGCACGCGTTTCCAGTCGATGCCCTTCTTGGGGCAGGCGCAGCCGATCAGCGGTTTGTCGAAGGCCAGCATGCGCAGAATGCCGCGTGCATCGAAGCCCATGTCGGCGTCGATGAAGAGCAGATGGGTCAGCTCCGGTCTGCCGAGAAACTCCGCCACCAGGGTGTTGCGCCCGCGCGGAATCAGGCTCTCCTGCGAAAGAATCTTCAGCGTGATGACGATGCCGTTCTGCCGCGCGACTTCAGTCAGCCGCAAGAGTGACTCCAGAAACACGGTGGTGACCTGCCCGCCGTAGGCTGGCAGGCCAATCATCAGCGCCGGTGCGCTCATGGCGTGGCCGCCGCCGGGGCGGGCTTGGCCGCACGGCGGGCGGCGTAGCGGTCGCGCAGCTCGGTCTGGCGGCTCTTCATGGGCAGCGCCTCGCCGGCGGCGAACACTTGCACGGCGGCGCTGGTCACTTCCAGTGGATCGCCGTCCCACACCACGAAGCTCGCCTGCTTGCCCACTTCGAGGCTGCCCAGCGTGCCGTCGAGGCCATAAATGGCCGCGGGGTTGAGCGTGACGGCGGCAAGTGCGGCGGTCCAGGGCAGGCCGTAGGCCACGGCGTTGCCGGCGAGCTGGCGGATGTTGCGGCTGTTGTGGCTGCCGGTGTTTGGGTCTTCGCCCGAGAAGGCGATGCGCACGCCGGCTTTGTGCAGAATCGCCGCAGCCTCGCTGCGCTGGTTCAGCGACTCGAAACGCTGGGGCAGATTGAGCTGCGGGTCGAGAATGACCGGCACCTGCTGCGCGGCGAGTTCAGCCGCCAGCAGATGCGCCTCGGCACCGCCGCGGATGATCAACTTGAGGCCGTTGGCCTCGGCAAACTTCAGCAGCACGCGAATGTCAGCGGCGCGATTGACGGTGGCCACCAGCGGCATCTCGCCGGCCAGCACAGGTTTCAGTGCTTCGGCATCCAGCGCGCCGAGCAGGGCGGGGCGTTGCACCGGGCTGCTGCTGCCAGCCTGCCGCGCCTCGCTGAGCGCCTCGCGCAGCGCCAGCATCAGCGCCGGGCGACCGCCCTTGTTGCGGGCGGCACCGGCCTCGCCGAGTGCGACGAACATCGCTGCCTGTGGCTTGGCGACGAGACGATCCAGCGTGCCCAGGCTGATTACCGCGCCCTGGCCCGCAATCAGCGGCCCAGAACCGCCGGAGGCCGGGGCCGCCATGGCATACAACAGGCCCTCGATGCGGTTCACGGGCAGCAGCACGGAAGCCGGATTGAGCCCATCCACCACTTCGAGTGCTGCGGAGTAGCGCGGGTTGTCAGTTTGCTGGTCGAGTGTTTCCTCCACGCCATCGATTTCGTCCAGGCCCAGGTGGGTGTAGGCATCGAACAGCGGCGGTGAGATCACACTGCCCTTGGCGTTGATCACCTTCGCCTCGGGCGGAATGGCGATGTCGGTGCCGATGGCTTCAATGCGGTCATCGCGGATCAGCAGCGTGGCGTTTTCCAGCGTGCCGGCGCCCGAGAGCGTGTGGATACGTGCCTGGGTGATGGCGGTGGTGCCAGCGAGCGCATGGCCCGCATGCAGTGCGGCGGCAGCGAGTGCGAAGACGGCAAGCGAGCGGCTCATGGCGCGACCTCGGTGGGGACTGCAGTGGGGACGGGGGTGGGTGTTGCATCAGGCACGGTCATCACGGCGGCGGGTGCTTGAAGCCCAAGCGCGAAATCGCTGTCTGGCTGCTTCGTCACGCTGCGGTCGTATTGCAGAACACCGTCCACAAACACCTTCTCGGCCAGCGCATAACTTGAAAACGGCGTGCCGTTCCAGATCACCACGTCGGCAGCTTTGCCGGCTTCCAGCGTGCCGGTTTTCTCCAGCACGCCAATGGCCTTGGCGGGGTTGGCGGTGAGCCAGGCCATGGCCTCGGCATCGCTGATGTTGAGCCCCATGCGGCGGCCAGCGGCGAGTGCCTTCGCGGCCTCCTGGTTCAGGCGCTGGATGCCGTTCTGGTCATCCGAATGCACGATGGCGCAACCCTTGGCGCCGCTCTTGCCGCGTCCGGCATCTACAAAGGCAATGTTCTCGCGGATGCCGTCGAAGGCTTCCAGCTTGAAGCCCCACCAATCGGCCCACAGCGCGCCGCAGGTGCCGGCCTCGGCCAGTTCGTCGGCAATCTTGTAGGCCTCCACCGCGTGGTGGAAGGCGCTGATCTTGAAGTCGAACTCCTTCGCCACATCGAGCATGGTCATCATCTCGTCGGCGCGGTAGCAGTGGTTCTGCACCAGGATCTCGCCCTTCAGCACGCCCACCAGGGTTTCCATGGCGAGGTCGCGCTCTTCCACCGGGCCGGCTTCCATCTTCTGTTGATACGCCTTGGCCTTGGCGAAGGCCGCGCGCGTGCCCGCCACATTGCCCATGCGCGTGGCCGGCGCACTGCCGCCGTCCTTGCCGTAGACGCGCTTGGGGTTTTCGCCGCAGGCCATCTTCAGGGAGTGCGGCGCGTCGGGAAACTTCATCTGCTGATAGCTGATGGCCGGCACATTTTTTAGCACCACTGCGCGGCCGCCGATGAGATTGGCCGAGCCGGGAAGGATGAGCAGGCTGGTGACCCCACCGGCGCGCGCGGCTTCAAAGCCCGGGTCCTGCGGCCAGACCGAGTGCTCGCTCCACACCTCCGGCGTGGTGGGCGCGGTGGCCTCGTTGCCATCGCTGTGCGCCCATACGCTGGGGCTGGGGTACACGCCCAGGTGCGAGTGCGCGTCGATCAGGCCGGGAGTCACGTACTTGCCCTTGCCGTTGATCACGATGGCTCCCGGCACGGTGCCGGCATCCTTGCGCACGGCGGTGATCTTGCCGTCCTGGATCAGCACGTCGGCATCGTTGAGCTGCACGCCGGTGCCGGTAAGAACGGTGGCGTGCTGGATGAGGATGGGCGCGTTGGCCTTGGCGACATAAGTGCTGGCGAAAGGCTCGGCGACTTGCTCGGCCTCCTTCGACTGGCAGCCTGCCATCAGCAGCGCAGCGCAGAGGGTCGCGCCGAGCAGGCGCGGACTCGGGGTGATGCTTGGCGTCATGGCGCCTCCCTTGGTGGTGATGCGAGGACTATGCCCCATTCAAAAGCCATGCCGAAGCGGTTGGTGCTGGCTCCAGAGCCCCATTTTCCAGTGCGGCAGGCCCGCCCGCCGCACCGATGCGCGCAAAGCCGGCCGCCGCCTCGCGCAGCCACTCGGCGCGCTCATCCGGCGAGGCGCTCCAGTGCGCCTGCGCCAGCTGCCACCAGGGCATGAAGCCAAGCACCCCAGAGGCATCAATCAGGGCCTTCGTGCGCTGCAAGCCCTGTGCAGCATGGCGGCGCGCACTTTCCCGCACCGGCAGTTGCAGCCAGAGCAGCCAGCTGTGGATTTCCCACACGCGCGAGCCCGAAGCCTCGGCGCTGGCGATGGCGCGCTCGGCGCAGGCCGTGGCGTCGTCGTGCCGTCCTACATCGCGGTAGGCGCGTGCCAGCGTGGCCAGATGATTGGCTTCGAACTGGGGGGCGAGACCCTGAGGGGCCGAGATCGGCGTGAGCTGCTCCAGCAGCGGAATGGCTTCTGCTGCGCGGCCCACGAGGCACAGCGCCATGCCCAGCGCGCGTCCGGCAATGGCGCTGAAGAAGGGGCCGCCTCCCGCTGCCGCATTGGCCACTCCCTGCTGCGCGTGGTCTAACACCGGCACCAGTGCGGCGCCACTTTCAGCGCCCTGCCAGGCGAGGTCCACAAAAAAGCTATGCATCCAGCTCGATTGCCGCTGCTGTGCCTGCGCATAGTCCAGTGCGCCTTGCAGCTCCTGCTTGGCGAGACGTAGATCGCCCATCCAGCCGAGCAGCAGCGAATGAAAGGCGCGGGAGACAAAGTTGTCTTCGCCAATGGGTTCGCGCCGCCAGGCGCCGCCATCGGCGCTATCGACCAGGGCAATGCCCTCGCGCGGTTGTCCGGCCGAAAAATGACTGAGCAGAATCGCCATGCGAAAGCGTTTGATCAGCCCGGTCTCGCCGTGGGTGAGGCAGTAGTGCACCGCCTCGGCATGCAGCTGTACGGCCGCCGCTGCATCGGCGCGGTGCAGCATCTCGTTGCCGTAGCTGATGGTCATCTCGGCAGCGCCCATCACATCGTTTGCTTCAGCGGCCAGCGTCTGGCCTTCGGCAAAGGCGCGCTCCACATCGGCCCGTGGCACCGGCATGAACTGCGCCATGCGAATGAGTGCAGCGCGCGCGGCGATGCGGTGCTGGATCACCCTGGGCTCGGGTGCCGCGCGATCGAGATGCTTCAGCGCCAGCTGGAACTGCTCGGTGGTGATGCCCATGTCGCGCGTGCCCGCCCAGCGCGCGGCTTGCAAGTTCCACTCGCCGGCCTTGGCCCACTGCTGGGCGGCGGCCCAGTGAAAGGCAATGCACACCGAGGCAGCATGGCCAGGCGCATCGTCCGGATGATGTGCTTCCATCAGCGCGGCAATGCGGGTGTGCAGACTCTGGCGCTGGGAGTCCAGCAGCAGGCTCTCGGCCACTTCCAGCATCAGGGTGTGCCGAAACTCGAACGATGAGGGGCCATCGCTGGGGACAAGGCGTAGAAAATCCTGCGCGACCAGCGAGCCCAGCACGGCTTCGCACTGCGCCACCGGCCATTGCAGCAGGGTGGCGATGTGCTCGGCGGGGAAGGCTTCGCCAATCACTGCGGCGGCTTGCAGCAGGGCTTTGTTCTGCTCGGGCAGGCGATCAATGCGGGCGGCGAGCAGGGCATGCACGCTGTCCGGAATCACCCACGCATCCAGCGCCTGCGGTAGTTGGTAGTGACCGCGTTCACCGTGCAGACGACCAGCATCCACCAGCGCCTGCACGGCTTCTTCCACGAAAAAGGGATTGCCACCGGCGCGCTCGCCCAGTTCAGCAGCCAGCGTGTTGATGCTGGGGTGGTGGCCGAGCCGGGTCAGCGCCAGCTGCGTGAGCTGGGTGGCGTTGAGCGCGGCCACCTCCACCTGCAGCTGCGCTAGCGGGCGCAGCCAGTCATCAGCGTAGTCCGGCCGGTAGTTCAGTAGCAGCAGGGTGCGGTGGTCGCGCACGCTGCGGGCCAGGCTGTGCAGAAACTCGCTGCTGGCGGCATCGATGAAATGCAGGTCTTCCAGCAGCAGCACCAGCGGCGCCTCGCCGGGGCAGGGCAGGAACTCGGCCAACAGCTCGAAGAGCTTGGCGCGGGTGAGCATCACCGTATCGGGCGCGGCCGCGGTGGCCTCGCCGGCGCCGAGAAAGTCGAACACCGAGGGCAGGGCGGCGGCGTGCTCGGGGTGTTCCAGCAGCAGGGTGCCGGCCACCAGGCGGCGGATTTCAGCTGGATTGCTGCGGCCAACAAGACCCAGTCGAGAAAGTGCCAGGTTGCGAATGGGGTGCAGCGGCCAGGCGCCTGCATAGGCCACGCCGGTGCCCGTATGCACCTCGAAGCCTTGTGCTGCGCAGTGCTGCAGAAACTCATGGCAGAGCCGCGACTTGCCGATACCGGCCTCGCCCCGCACGGTGATGACCTGGCCTTGCCCGGCCTTGGCGGCGGCCAGTGCGGCCTGCAGGCGGGTCAGCTCCGGCTCGCGCCCCACCAGCGGCGAGGCGCCGCGCGCCAGCGAGCGACCCAGACGGGTGGCCTGGGCGTCGGCGTCTTCGAGGTCATGCACCTCTACTGGCTCGTCGACGCCGGCCACCGTCATGCGACCGAGACTGCGCAGGCGGAAGTAGCCCTGCACCTGCTGTGCGGTTTCACGGCTCAAATAGATGTGCCCCGGCTCGCAGATGTGCTCCATGCGGGCGGCGAGGTGAACCGTGTGGCCCTGCGCGGTGTAGTCCATGCGAAGGTCATCGCCGATGCTGCCGACGATGACCTCGCCGCTGTTGATGCCAACGCGCAGAGTGAGGTTCAGGCCCTGGCTCAGGCGCAGCTCGTCGCCAAAGGCGCGCACCGTGCGCTGCATTTCGAGTGCGGCCAGGCAGGCGCGCTGGGCGTGGTCTTCCAGCGACAGCGGCGCGCCGAATAGCGCCATGATGCCGTCGCCGGTGTACTGGTTAATGGTGCCTTCGTAGCGGTGTACGGCCGCACCCAGCAGGGCGAAGAAGCGGTCCAGCACGCCATGCCAGGCTTCGGCCCCGGCCTGCTGGGCCAGGCGGGTGGAGCCCTTGATGTCGCAGAACAGCACGGTGACGCGCTTCTTCTCGCCGCGCAGAGCGCTGCGGTCTTTCAGAATGCGCTCCGCAAGGTGCCGCGGCGTGTATCCCGATCGCGCGGCGAGCGGTGCGGCACTGTCGAGCCGGGTTCCACACTGGTTGCAGAAGCGGGCGGCGGCTGGGTTGTCGGCAGCGCAAGCGGGGCAGGCTGTCATGGTGGTTCTCCTCGGGCGCGATGATAGGCCGCACGGACACACAGAGCCTCGCCAGCGTGAACCGATAAAATCCGCCCCCCATGAGCCGATCTCCCGCCCCCAATCTCGAAGCCACGCTGCGCGCGGGCCTGAAAGCGCTGGGCCTGCCAGAGACGGAAGTGGCTCAGCTGCTGGGCTTCCAGGCCGAGCTGGAGAAATGGAACTTCACCTACAACCTCACCGCCATCCGCGATCCACTGGAGATGGTGAAGCGCCACCTGCTCGATTCGCTCGCCGTGCGCCCGCTGCTCAAGGGGCGGGTGCTCGATGTGGGCGCTGGCGCCGGGCTGCCCTGCATTCCGGTGGCCATCATCGCGCCCGATTTGCAGCTGACCGGCATCGATAGCGTGGGCAAGAAGGTGCGTTTCATGCGCCATGCGAAGCGCACTCTGGGCCTGAGCAATTTCGAGCCGCTGGAAGGCCGGGTGGAAGACCTGCCCGCCAGCCTGCAATTCGACACCATCACCAGCCGCGCCTTTGCGAGCTTGGCTGATTTCTTCACGCTCACCCGTCATCTGCTGGCGCCCGATGGCGTGTGGGTGGCGATGAAGGGCAAACTAGAGCGCGACGAGTTGGCGGGCGTGCCTGCCGATGTCGAACTCATCGAGACACGCACCCTGAGCGTGCCGGGACTTAACGAAGCGCGACACGCTGTGATCGCAAGGCTCAAAAAATAATGGTCAAAGTGATTGCGGTTGCCAACCAGAAAGGTGGCGTGGGAAAAACCACCACGGCGGTCAATCTGGCCGCCAGTCTCGCAGCC